>CASBQC010000290.1 GCA_949127805.1 Nostocales cyanobacterium PMM_0081 | reverse complement strand
TTTTCAGTTCCCCGAAAGCGCGGTTAAGGGCTGAAGAACGTTGAAAACGAGAAGAACTGCGCTCTACAAGTTGCGTATTTTCAATTACCCGCTTTAGAGATGTGAGTGTTGCCCAAGTTGTTGGACGCAGTAGCGGTTCTTCTGGGAATAAAGGAATTTGCACCGCAGCAATGCTATCTGCTGTCTTAGCTTCGTGAAAGGCTGCGAGAGTTTGGGCAAGGGTGAACATCTCTTCACCATAAAGAAGAGAACGCGCTACTTCAAAAGCCTCCATCGCTTTTGCAGGTTCTTTTTCATGCAGATACCAAAAACCAGCAGCAGTAGCACGGGCTGGGGTATCTAAGCGGGTATCGGTGAAAAAACGAGATTGGAGTCTTCGTTTCCAGCTAGGGAGTAAGAAAAAAATACCTTTAATAAATTCTGACTTTAGCGCTGCGTTTAAATCAGCAGAGGCAAAACGCACTAGCTGCCAATCAAAAGGCGTTTCAACTAACTGGACTACGCGAAAAATGACTTGCTCTGGAGGCGTTGTAGCCAATACCTCATTTACAGCTTGAACAACGGGAATAAATTGCTGAGTGTAAGCCAGCAGTTGATTGGCATTATATAAACCAATTTCCCAGTCTTGATGCAGCCAATTTTTCAATCGAGAAGACAGAGAGTAAAGGGGAATTGGGGTAACATGAGGAATTTGCCATTTTTTATTGTGGGGCGATCGCAGAAAAAAAGGTAGACTAAAAAGCCAATTATCTAGACGGAGTAGTCCCACGCCAAAAGCCACACCTTCTGCCACGCCTTCTGCCACGCCTAAAGCCACGCCAAAAGCCACGCCATAAGCCACGCCATAAGCCACGCCTAAAGGCGTGCCTCCTGCCACGCCATAAGCCACGCCTCCTGCCACGCCTCCTGCCACGCCAAAAGCCACGCCTCCTGCCACGCCTAAAGCCACGCCTCCTGCCACGCCTAAAGCCACGCCTCCTGCCACGCCATAAGCCACGCCATAAGCCACGCCTAAAGCCACGCCATAAGCCACGCCTAAAGCCACGCCAAAAGCCACGCCTAAAGCCACGCCTAAAGCCACGCCAAAAGCCACGCCTAAAGCCACGCCTAAAGCCACGCCTAAAGCCACGCCAAAAGCCACGCCATAAGCCACGCCGAACCAATCAACAGGAACGCCTATTTGTTGAAGAATCAAACCTAAAATTGAGGGCGTGACAACTGTCAAAATCACACCTTGGAAAAGTAACTGACGCTGAATCGGGTTTTGAGAAAGTAACTGCAAACCCTTGCGCCAATTCATTTCTGTTTCAGGAATATATCCACCCCCAAACGTGTCCACATACCACCGCAAAGCTTGGGGAAAGTAAAATACCCAGTACAACAGGCGCAGATAATCTAAGGGGTTCCACAGGGAGAGGGGACGCTTGAGTTTGGGCGCTAAGTCTAGGCGGGGAACTGGGCGTTGTTGGTTCATTGGATACCTTTTCAGATCCATCATATCTTGCACGCCCGCCCGAACGATTAAAATCGCGGCTAGACAAACCAAGTCCGCCTACGCGGACTAGCGGAAAATCAGGGATTCTGTAGCCTGCGGAGGCAGGCTTTGTTCGGGTAGCCGCGATTTTAATCGTTAGGTGCAAGATGTGAGATCCCCGACTTTTTAGAAAAGTCTAATTGTACAAAATGCAATTTCATTGCCCACCCTCGGCATATTTCCGATAAGTTCGATAGCACAGTTGCATCAGTTTCCGAGGATGTCCCCTACTTTCTTGAACAAGTTGAATAATTTCCTCTTCAGTAAATCTCACAGAAGTATTTACCAAACGAGCCGCAATAAAATCACGCATGATGGCATCCTCCCAAGGTTGGATATTTTCTTCTTGGCAAATACCTGCAAGGGGTGATGTTTTGCCATCATTGTGACTGTCGTTAAACAAATCTTCCAGAGGTTCATTAGCAGCTAAAATCAAACGCAGAGGAGCATCACCCCCCTCAGCTAAACCGCGCAGTTGATCGCGAACGTTACGAGAAAATCCTTTGCAGGTAATTTTGCCGACATTATCTAAAGCTAGCAGTACTTTTTTATCCCGTTGTCGCAAGTTACGAGTTAGTTTATAACCTTTACATTCGGCGATCGCAACCTTGTCACACAAAGCAATGTAGAAGTCTTTTTCATCACCAATGTCATTTAAATCAAAGAAAACTGCTTGACGCGACTGTTGAAGACGATTTTCTGCGACTCGGCAAATCTCCCACAGTAGAGAAGACTTGCCCATACCATCTTTTGCGATTAAAGCTACACTACTACCACTATTTAACACCTCAAATATTCTTTGGATTTCTCGCTGTCGTCCAAAAAACTGGTGCGGCTGTTCTACTCTGCCATTTTGGGGTACAAAGGGGTTAGGAAGTATTTTTTTAACTCTTGGCTTTGCGGTGGGATTTACATAAATAACTGGTTTGAGATGCTCTGGAAGATTATATAGTTGAATTTCTACACAGCCAAACTGATAAGCCTGTTCTATTGAACGGTTTGCGGCTAATGCCTTATAAAAACCAACAGAAAAGGCGATCGCAGCTTTATCTCCAATATCTTGATTCATCCCAATTACAAATCTAATATGTTGGGCGATCGCTTGAGCCGGAATCTCAGAATAACAAGCGTTCAAGACTACACAATCGATTTTATCTGCTAACTGTTCAAATAACGCTGCTAAAGCATCGGCTTGTACTGGCTGGGTTTTTCCTAGTAAACTCTCAAAGTGAAGCTCCCCTGTGCTTGTTCCATGTCCGGAGAAATGCACTATTTGCGGATCGACATCGAATATTACCTGTGTTATGTCCCCAACACGAACCGATTCACGGGACTCTAGTATAAATCTATCTCTCTCTTTGGATAGTTGCAGCCGTTCACGAATATCTCGTAATTCTTGCAATAAACGCAACCGAGCTTCATCACTCGGATCGGCTGCTAAAAACAGGATTTTTACAGGAATATCATTGTTATACACGCATTGTATAAAGGTTTAATTAGGAATTAGTATAGCAAGTACAGTGATTTGAGGTTGTTAACAATATACTGTTTAACGAACCGCAGAGGCGCAGAGGGCACAGAGAGAAGATAAAGATTTTGGTGTGTGGGTGTTTAATTTCACTTTAGATTGTGCGATCGCAATGATTGAATCCTTGATAATTTCAAAATATACACGCCAAATATTATCAATATTTAGCCCGTGCAGACGGGCTTTGTACGCACAACGCATCAGGCTTCCAGCCTGAAGGCTTTTGGCAATTATTTGCTAATATCTAATCCGTGGGTCTATATATGCATTTAAAATATCAATTAAAATGCTTGCACCCACAACGATCGCCCCAAAAAATACTAACACTCCCTGGACTGTGGGATAATCGCGATCGGAAATCGCTTGATATAGCCGATTTGCCAATCCGGGCCAAGAAAATGTTACCTCAGTTAAAATCGCTCCACCCAATAAAGAAGCAAAAGTTAATCCCAAGACTGTAATCACTGGAATTAAAGCATTTTTTAAAGCATGGGAGACTAAAATCTTGTTTTCTGAAATACCTCTTGCTCTAGCAGCTTCTACATAATCTGCTTTCATGGTTTGCTTTAAATTAACTCGTACAATTCGCTCAAAAACACCACTGAGCAAAACTCCCAGCGTTAGGCTCGGTAATGCTAAATGATGCAAAGATATAAAAAACTGACTTAAGTTACCACTCAGCAAGCTATCAATTGTATACAATCCAGTGAACCCAGTGGGGGGAGCAAGATTTGGTGGAAAGCGGTTGGAGTTAGGGAACCAACCTAGTTGTACTGAAAAAACCAATTGCAGCAACATTCCCGCCCAAAACATAGGCAGTGCATAAGTAATGATACCAAACAATCGTCCCCCAACATCCAAAAATGTCCCAGGACGAGAAGCAGAAAGAGTTCCAACGCTGATTCCCACAATCAGCGCAACTGCCATACTGCACACTGCTAACTCTACGGTTGCCGGGAAATATTGTCCAATTACTTCCCAAACTGCTTGTCCCCGACTTGTTAAAGAAGTTCCTAAATCAAAATGCAGTATTTGTCCCAAGTAATTCAGATATTGTAACCATATGGGAAGGTCTAAACCTAGTTGTTTTCGTAATTCTTCTTTAGCACTTTCTGGGGCACGTCCACCGAGAATTGCATCTGCTGGATCTCCCGGTGTTGCTCTTAATAAAAGAAATACGATTGTGATGATAGTTAGCAGTTGAAGTGGAGCTAAAAGTAAACGGGAAACAATGTAATATTGTAAGGCTTTTGAGCGAGACATAAGATTAATTGGGAATCAATAGTGAAGGGTCAATGGTCAAGGGTCAATGGTCAATGCTCAAGGGTCAAGGGTCAATGCTCAAGGGTCAATAGTGAAGGGTCAAGGGTCAATGCTCAAGGGTCAAAGAGCTTATAATTCAGGCTTCTTAACGATTTTAAATCGTTGCTTTATTTCCGCCAAGCTGCACTAGTAGTGTGTCAAGGACTAATTGACGGATAGATTTTCTGTAGAGACGGCAATTTATCGCGTCTCTTTAACCGTAAAAATGAGTTTGACAGACTAATAAAGCTATCATTAAAAATAGTGAAAAACCTGATAATACAAGTCTTTTTACTTTTGAACTTTGACCTTTGACCTTTTACTTTTGACCTTTGACCTTTTACTTTTGACCATTGACCATTGACTTCCGCTATTCTATTTTTTAATGGTCTTGTAAATCAGATTTTGGGTAGGATCAAGTTGCACGTTGGTAACTTGTTTTTGGGCAAATGCATAATCTGTGTTTTGCCATAGAGGAATGTAAGGTACATCATTTGTGGTTTGGGTTTGAATGTCTGCAAAGATTTTTTTGCGTGCTTCAGGGTTTTGTTCTTTGCGTTGCTGGTCAATTAGTTTATTCATGGCTTCGTTATAATAAAACGAACCCTGTGTTTGACTTCCACCATCTTCGCATCCTTTGACATCTGACCCTTTTTTACAATATAAAAAGGGCTGGACGTAATTATCTGGATCTAAAAAATCTGGATACCAATCTAACAAAGTTGCTGGATATATACCTTTAGGACCTTCTTTAAAAAAGGTCGCACTTTCTACTGGGGTAATTTCAAATTGCAGCAATCCATCCATTTTTTGATCGGCAATGGCTTTAAGTGTTTGTCCTGCTAAACCACGAGTAGGAGAACTAGACGGATACCAAACTTGTACTTTTGCGGGATTTGCTTTGGAGAAACCAGCAGTAGTTAATAATTGTTTAGCTTGATCAAAGTTAGCATCGCCGTATTTATCTTTAAATAATGGCTGGGAAACACTAAATGTAGTGGGAAGCATACTATAAAGTGGACTGGCTTGACCAAATAAAGCGCGTTGCATAATTAAAGGACGATTAATCATTGCCGCGATCGCTTGTCTGACTTCTACTTTATCCAAAGGCTTCTGATTCCGGTTCAAAGCCATATAACTGACTACACTACCTTGAGCCTTAATCGCTTGCCAATCTCCTTTTTTGGCACTTTGTTCCAAACTCTGAATTTGATCGGGTTGCAGAGATAAATAAGCTACATCCACTGCACCTGTGCGGAAAGCGTTAAACAAGTTAACTGAACTAGTCTGGATTTGCAGGTTGATACCTTTATTGGCTGGTTTTTCTCCCCAGTACTTATCAAACACATCAAATCGCACCGAATCTGTGCCATAGTTTGCTAATTTGTAAGGTCCAGTCCCGACAAAAATATTCGGCTTAAATTTGCCTGCACCAAGTTCGTAAGCTTTCGGTGAAACTGCACAAGTCCCAGAAAATGCTAGCAGTGAGGGAAAAGCTGCAAAAGGCTGTTTTAGTTTGATGGTTAACTCATAATCGCCGGTTGCTTTCATTGAGTCCACCGCATCAGATAATAAGAAAGACGGTTTACCTTTATTTTCGATAAAGCGTCGCAAACTAAATTCCATTGCTTTGGCATTAAAGGGTGTTCCATCGTGAAACACTACTCCCTGACGCAGGGGAATGATGTAAGTTAAACCATCAGAACTCACTTTGGGTAATGCTGTGGCAAGTTGAGGCTTAATTTCTGTACTTCCTGGTTGGTAGGTGTACAGGCGATCGCTCATGTTATACACTAAACCAAGGGATGCCAACTCATAAGCATCAGCCGGATCGAGAGTTCTAGGCTTCGATGTCGTACCTATTGTAATACGACCATCACCTGCGGGAGTATTTGCAGTACCGGATGGTGGTGTAGTTGTCCGTGGACTACTACAACTGACAACCAACAATAAACACAAACAAAACAAAGAAAGAAATTGTATAATTACACCCCACCGTCTCACACACAAAGCAAACCAGGTCATAGCATTAAGATTTTTGATATTAACGGTGAGTTATTTTACTACATGTATGCCTAAATCTTTATTTAATTTTTCCGGTTGTATTTAAAGCTTGCAATATACTAGGATTTACGCATTGACAAAAAGTTGATCGTGCGGGTAATTTGTTACTTCCTATTAGCCATAGTT
>CASBQC010000289.1 GCA_949127805.1 Nostocales cyanobacterium PMM_0081 | reverse complement strand
GTTTATCACCGTCTCAGCGGCTGCAAGTGGCTCGTCACCCCCGCCGCCCTAGTACTCTTGATTACATTCAAGCAATCAGTGATGAATGGATGGAGTTACATGGCGATCGCTGTGGATCTGACGATCCGGCTTTAGTGGGTGGTGTGGGTCGTTTGAGTGGAATGCCAGTGGTCATGTTGGGTCATCAAAAAGGACGCGACACTAAAGATAATATTGCTCGTAACTTTGGTATGGCTACCCCTGGCGGTTATCGCAAGGCGATGCGCTTAATGGAACATGCTAACAGGTTTGGGATGCCGATTTTATGCTTTATTGACACCCCAGGCGCTTTGCCGACGGTCATCGCCGAACGACAAGGTGCTGGGGAAGCGATCGCCTACAATTTACGAGAAATGTTTTGTTTAGATGTGCCAATTATCTGCACAGTCATCGGTGAAGGTGGTTCGGGTGGTGCCCTCGGTATTGGGATAGGCGATCGCCTGATGATGTTTGAACATTCTGTCTATACCGTAATTACTCCCGAAGCCTGTGCCGCCATCTTATGGAAAGATGCTAGTAAAGCTCCTCAGGCTGCCGCTGTCTTAAAAATGACTTCACATGACCTCAAAGGTTTGGGAATTATCGACCAGATATTACCTGAACCCATTGGTGGTGCTCATTCCGACCCCCTCAAAGCCGTTAATACTCTTAAACAAGCGCTCTTGGACAATTTGGAAGAACTTTACCGCTTAACTCCTGCCGAACGGCGTCAATTGCGTTATGAAAAATTCCGCAAAATTGGTGTTTTCACGGAAGTTCCTCATTCTTAATACTTGAGCTAATTTATTCGTTTTGCAGCAATGTTATAATTACCTGTGGTATGTAAAGATTTTTAACAATCTTCAACAGCCACAGGTGTTGTCATTTTCGGTGTTTTAATTAACAACTAATTAATTTTCACTCCGGACAAAGAATTTAGCCAGCGAAAGCTGTATAGTCTTCCTTTGGAAAACGTAAAACTGAGAACATACCTATCTTGGCAATGCAGTAAGTGTAGTTGTTGAGGACAATTTATCAGACTTTAAGGATTGTTTAATCTATTTCATTACAAAACTTTGAACTAATTAGGTGAGGGTGCAGTTTGCGAACCACCAAAAAATTTGGAGATAGCATGAGTGTTACGCAAAAACGACGCGCTCTAATTACTGGAGCGAGCAGTGGAATTGGCAAAGCAACAGCATTGGTATTTGCAAAGGCAGGAATAGATGTTGCCTTAGTCAGCCGTTCTGTTGAGAAGTTGGAGGCAGTAGCAGTAGCAGCAAGACACGCAGAGGTGACAGCGAAAGCTTATACTGTGGATCTAGCAAATGTTGCCCAAGTACAAGAGTCGATGCTCTCTATCGCCCGTGACTTTGGTGATATAGACATTCTGGTAAACAATGCTGGCATGGCATATACTGCCACCTTGAGTGAAACTCCTTTATCTGACTGGCAGCAGGTAATCGACTTAAATCTTACTAGCGTGTTTCAGTGCATCATGGGGATTTTACCTTCAATGCGCGATCGCGGGCACGGCACAATCATCAATGTCGCTTCTATTGCCGGCAAGCAAGCATTTGCCAGTTGGGGAGCATACAGCGTCAGCAAAGCTGGTTTGATATCCCTTTCTCAAGCTTTGGCACAAGAAGAACGCGCTCACGGCATTCGCGTCACAGCTATTTGTCCAGGTGCTGTCAACACCGAACTCTGGGACACAGAAACTGTCCGCGTCAAGCTTGACCGCACAAATATGTTAACCCCGGAAATTGTTGCTCAATCGATTCTTCATACCGCACTTTTACCACAACAGGCTGTTATTGAAGAATTAATTATTATGCCGAGCAAAGGCGTTTTATAAGTGCTGAGTTAAAAGTTAGGAATTAGGAGTTAGAACTTAGGAATTAATTTATAACTCATAACTCACAACTCATAACTCATAACTCATAATCCACAAGTAATTCAAACTCTAATAAAGACTCACCTTTTATGACTATTGCTCGTTCCAATGGTTTCAATACCTCTCAATCTCCTCTAATTCCCGATTTGTCAGAAGCCATCAATCCTAGACCCGATCGCAATACCCACAACGGACGAAAACCTGATTTGCACGAACCCTCAGAGGAACACATGGAGCAGATGAAGGATGCCGTGCGTTCAATTCTGGTGGGTGTCGGAGAAGATCCCGAACGCGAGGGACTTTTGAAAACACCCAAGCGCGTAGCAGAAGCAATGCGGTTTCTTACCAGTGGCTACAATCAATCTCTAGAAGACCTGGTGAATGATGCCATCTTTGATGAAGGGCATAATGAGATGGTTTTAGTCCGCGATATTAATTTCTTTAGTTTGTGCGAACACCACATGCTACCGTTTATGGGTAAAGCGCATGTTGCTTATATCCCCAACCAAAAAGTGGTAGGACTGAGTAAGCTTGCCCGCATTGTAGAGATGTATTCCCGACGCTTGCAAGTACAAGAAAGACTAACTCGTCAAATTGCCGAAGCCGTTCAAACTATTTTAGAACCTCAAGGTGTTGCCGTTGTCATGGAAGCTAGCCATATGTGCATGGTAATGAGGGGTGTACAAAAACCCGGTTCTTGGACTGTTACCAGTTCGATGTTAGGTGTGTTTAAAGATGAGCAAAAAACCCGCGAAGAATTCTTTAATTTAATTCGCCATCAACCAACGTTTTTTTAAGGTTAAATGTAGAGACGTTCCACCGGAACGTCTCTACGATGGTTGTGATGTTTTTATTAATATTAATGAGCGCGGACACGACATCACACATAACAAGTGCCTGATTGTATTAACGCACGCAGAACTAACTTTTCCCATTACCCTTGATAGTTTTGCTGTCATGAATCAATTACTCTAATCACTTTGTCTGTATAGAGTTTGCCATTTGGTAAGTTGATAATTAGCTGATTTTTATTTAAGTCAAGGGTGTAAGTATACTCACCATTTTCGGCAATATATACATTTTTTGCTTTGTTATAAGACACGGGAATAACTAAGCGATCGCCTGTTTTCTTGGTTCTGCCAACATAAAAGCTACCTTTATTCGTGTAGCAGATACCTACATAATAATTTGTAGTTTCCACAGAGAAACCTTCTGATATATCATTGACACAATCATTAAGAGCAGCTATCTGCACTGCTTGAGGTCTAGTTGAAGCCGAAACTACTGTAGGTAAAGAAAGCAACGGTATCAAGCACAGCAATGCACCTGCACTAAATAACCCTAGCTTTAACATATATTGGCGATTATAATTAGATTTCATAGAATTTGTTTTTACTTTTCAAAGAAGGCATTGATAGCAGGCGATTAAATCACCTCTAATTCTAGACTTCCCAAAAAGTAAGGACTGTTCCAGAAATAGGGAAAAATTTTTGTAGTCAGGGCTGTTAGGGCTGAAGAAGGCAGTGAACTGCCTACTACGAAATAAAATTAACCATCCAATTGTGTTTTCCCTCGCAGACGGGCAAACAACTGCGCTACCTTGTCTAAATCTTTATCACCAGGAGCGCGTTCTACACCGCTGGATAAATCTATACCACTAGGCTTAACTTGATTTAGAGCCTCAACAATATTATCTGGCGTTAGTCCCCCTGCTAAAAACCAAGGGCAACTAGGGCTAAATTGCTGTAGCATGTTCCAATCTAAGGTTTTGCCAGTACCACCCAACTGTTGGGGATGATAGGCATCAAGTAGCAAAGTATTTACTGAAGTTGTGTAAGTACCAGCTTTGTCAAAATCTTCTAAGCTGCGTATTCGCAAAGCTTTAATAATTTCTACATCGGGTAGAGATTGGCGAACTTGGTAGCAAAAATCAATTGATTCGTCTCCGTGGAGTTGAACCCCAGTTAAGCCAGATTCAGCAACAGTTTGGGCGATTTCGTCAACTGTAGAGTTAGCAAAAACACCAATATTGTCAATATTTTCGGGTAGTTGTGTAATTACTGCCCAAATTTGTGCTGCACTGACGTAGCGCGGTGAAGATGGGACACAAATAAATCCTAGTGCTGTTGCACCTGAAGAAGCGATCGCTTTTCCCTGTTCTGGTTGAGTGATGCCGCAAATCTTAACCCGCATAAAAAAAATTAAATATTTGTAACAAAATTATATTAAGTTTAACTTATACAAACAATTCCCGGTTTTTCTCTTTTTTTCCCTTTATAACTTTATAATCTTTCTGGTTTAGATAAATTTTCTCTTACGGAGATACAAACTTGATTTCATCAATCTTACTTGCAGCTGCTACAACTGTTCCCGCTACACCTGAGTGGAATCCCACCGTTGCGATCATCATCAGCGTCAGCTGTTTAGTGGCACTTTTACTAAGTTTCAAAATTGAAAAGCCCCTAGTTGGTCCCAAACTGCCTATACTACCTATCAGCATTCCCACATTCATCGGTGCCATGTGTTTCGGTCATATTGTCGGCATTGGCATCGTTTTAGGATTGACCAATATCGGTAGTTTGTAAGTTTTATCATAGAGACGTTATTTATAACGTCTCTACATAAAGAAAATTCCTCAAAAAGGGGAAGTGGGGATAAAGCAACTATTGTCACCCTTTCTAGGGGAGGAAGTGTAAACCTCTCCTTTGAAGGAAGACTCGGCGCTTCATCAGACGCAGCATGAATGTAGCTGGAAAAAAAGGAAATATAACTTTTCTACAGCCCTAAATAAATTTGTTCATGCAGGAGAAGCAACTATGATGTGGTCAATCTTATTCGCTGTTCAATCAACTGTCGCTAAGACCAGCACCGAATGGAATTGGAGTGGAACACCATATATCATTGGCGCTTGTGTGTTATCTCTTTTAATTATTCCCCGGATAGTTCGCTTTCCGCAGGTTGGTCAGAAGATGCCTTTACCTTTCCCAGCACTGTTTAACAATCCTAGCGTCGGTACATTTCTGGCATCGATGAGTGTTGGTCACTTGATTGGCATTCCTGCGGTATTGGGGTTGACTAATCTCGGCATTTTATAAGTTTTTTGCTTAACATCTCGCAACTAATAGACTCAAAAGGTAGCAGGTCTTTTAACCTTCTAGATAAACCTGGAAGGCGATCGCCTGTTGCCTTTTTGCATTTTGACTTGAAAATTAAGTATTGGGCATTTCTTTGTTAACCCGCTTATTGTCTATTCTAGAAATTGAAGCGTATGCTCTTTTTGGCGTTGTTAAGACGGCAAAAGTTAATACTTGGTATAAAAATTAACTTAAAAATCAAGCGTCGTGACTGCTGGAAATATTTAAATTCTTAGGTGATGTAATGCAAAAAACTTGGAAAGTCGGGTCTTTATTTGGAATTCCGCTATTTTTAGACCCATTGTGGTTTTTGATTGTCGGGCTGGCAACTCTCAATTTTGGGGTAGCTTACCTAGAATGGGGACCCGTGCTAGCTTGGAGTTCTGGGGCAGTGATGGCACTGTTGCTATTTGGTTCTGTGTTATTGCACGAACTTGGTCATAGTTTGGTTGCAATATCTCAAGGTATTAAAGTTAACTCAATCACACTATTTCTTTTTGGTGGCATTGCTGCTATAGAAGAAGAATCGAAAACTCCTGGAAAAGCATTTCAAGTAGCGATCGCAGGTCCTGTGGTTAGTGTCACGCTGTTTTTTCTGCTGCGTCTATTAGCTTATGTATTGCCTAACACCAGCCCAGCGAGTGTAATGGTGGGAGATTTGGCACAAATTAACTTAGTTTTGGCGCTATTTAACTTGATTCCTGGCTTACCCCTAGATGGGGGACAGGTATTAAAAGCAGCAGTATGGAAAGCAACAGGAAACCGCTATCAAGCTGTACACTGGGCTTCGCGGGCAGGGCAAATTTTGGGTTATAGTGCGATCGCCTTAGGATTTGTGGTAGATTTCTTTACCGGGGAATTGGCAACTGGGTTGTGGATTGCTTTGTTGGGTTGGTTTGGCGTTCGTAATGCCAAAAACTATGATAGTGTGACGACATTGCAAGAAAGCTTGTTGAAATTGGTTGCGAGTGAAGCGATGACTAGCGAGTTTCGCGTAGTCGATGCTAATCAAAGTTTGCGTTCTTTTGCTGACTTGTATTTATTAGAAAGCACCGCACCACAGATTTATTTTGCAGCGGCTGATGGACGTTATCAAGGGATGATTTCAATTGACGATTTGCGCTCTTGCGAAAGAAGCGAGTGGGAAACTAAACTAGTGCAAAGTATTGTGCATCCCTTGACAGAAATACCAACTGTTGCTGAGTGTACAAATTTAGCGCAAGTAATCAACAAGCTGGAAAATGAACAGCTATCGTATATTACCGTGCTTTCTCCCGCCGATGCTGTCGCTGGTGTAATTGACAGGGGAGACATTTTGCGGAGTATAGCACAAAAGTTGAATTTGCAGTTTAGTGATGCTGATATCAAGCGAGTGAAAGAAGAAGGAAGTTTTCCACCTGGGTTACAGTTGGGTGCGATCGCTAAATCAACCACAAACTAATAAAATGTCGGATGCCGTACTTTCTTTGTAATGCATCCGACAAAAATTAATTCCCAAAAGCTAGTTTGGGAGAAGGAATGATGAAAACCATTACTGACAAAAGAATGGGCAAAGTTACCACCAAAATTACCGTCACTAATCGCATCGATCAAATTCTGGCAGAAAGAGGATTCATCACAGCCGATCAAATCCGTTCAATTAACTTAGAAAATGTCTTAGTTGATACAGGTGCTACTCGACTTTGCTTACCTGAAGACATAATTAATGAATTAGGGCTGGTTCTTCAAGGAGAAGTAGACGTAAAAATTGTGGTGGGAGTACAAAAAGTTCGTATATTTAGAGAATTGAGCCTTTCAGTTGAGGGTCGAGAAGGCACTTTTAATTGTATCGAATTGCCAACAGGTACAGATCCTTTGTTAGGATTAATTCCCCTTGAGGATTTAGGTTTAGAACCTGATTTGAAAAATCAGCGATTGAGGCTTTTACCAATGGAGGGTAAAAAGACGTATCTTACTGTCTTATAAATTCACGCATTAGGTCGATGCTTACGCTTAAACCGTAGCGTTTTTAAATGTCAGTCGATACAATCGCATTGTTGGTCGATACATTAACATAACAGGTTATTGCCTTTCTTTAATTCGCGATCGCATTAATGAAATGCTCAACCTTGTCTGAATGTTGAGAAAAAGTTGCGTCTGGCAATACTGTAGTATAGAGGTATAGATGAAAACTCAACATGCATTGTTTGTTTGTACTACTTGCTCAAGCGTCTGGAAAGATGGAAAGCGAGTTGGTGAAAGTGGTGGTGATAAATTATTAAAGCAATTGCAAGAACTGCACCAAGATTGGGAATTGCAGCAAGAATTTCCGATTGAGGCTGTAGAATGCATGAGTGCTTGCAATCGAGCTTGTGCTATATGTTTTAGCGCGAATGGAAAGTATACTTATTTATTTGGTGATATATCGCCTGATTTATCAACTTCAGAAATTGCGAATGTTTTGGAGTGCGCCAGTAAGTATTACAATCATACTGAGGGTTTGTTGCCTTGGGCAGAAAGACCCGATCCACTGAAAAAAGGAGTTTTAGCAAGAATTCCTTCCCCAAAAGCTGATAAGGGCGAATTAAACTAAATTTGGTATTCGTAGTGAGCGGTTTACCGCTCAAATCCTCGAATTTAAGGGCTGAAGCCCTTACTACATTTAGCCAAAATCTGTTGCCACTCATCCTCTGATAAAGGTTGCAAAACTAATTGAATATTAAAACAATCAATAGCTGCTGCAACCAAAGCGGCAATAATTGTTTCCACATTCAGGTTTTGGGGAAGTTGCACAGACGTAAAAGATTCTGCACCAAATACAGCCGCAAACAATTCTGCATTCGGTTGCAAGCGTATTGAACCATGTTGTAAAATTGTCCTACCGCGTCGCAGTTGAGCGCTACCGATGAGTTTGCAATTATCAACTGTCACTAAATCTGCACCAGTTGCAGTGCCAAAACAGTTAGGATTGTGAATGTATCCGCGTCCTGCTGTACCGTAGTGCAATTCTACGCCAAGCGATCGCCATCCTTGAATTAAAAACTCGCAAATTTTTTCATACATCTGAATACGACTCCCAACAAGTCCAGATGTGACTACAACATAAGTTAAATCACCTTGATGCAACACAGCACGTCCACCTGTAGGACGCCGCACCAATTCTACTTTCTCACCTTGCCAAACAATATCTTGCCAATATGGGGGATATTGACGTTGATGATAGCCTAAAGAAATGGCAGGTGGCGACCAAGTGTAAAACCGTAAACTTGACGGATGTCCCAAAAGATGCTGTTCTAGTAACCAACAGTCAATAGCCATCTGCACATGTCCCGGTGCTTCTAATCGTGGAATTAGTCGCCAAACCTGCTTATTATCCGCGTCCATCTGCGTTCATCTGGGGTTTAAAATCCAAAATACTTTAATCTGCACCAAACTCAGATTGTAAGGCATCGTCGTTATTATCAGCGATACTTGCTACAACAGTGATTATGCGGGAAACTTCGCTAGGAGACAATTCCCCTAAAGTGCGTATGGCTATAACAACAACCTGATTTTCAATAATCCCAAAACGAGCTTCAAAAGTACTAGAGCAGTTCATTTCCAATAGTTGCCGCATCAACTTCGGTTCATCTTTAGCGGGTAACTTTAACACCACAGACCAAACGGTTAAGGTGTCTTCATCAGTTTTGCCACCAATTTGGACAAAGACTTCGACACTACCGTATTTAAATTTCCACAAAGTACCCCCTTCTGCGGTGTGGTTAACCATCGCACTGTCATCTTGTTCTAGGGTATCGATGACATTTTCGATTATTTCGACATAGTTGATGGTGGTGGTTTCTTCGGTAGCGATCGCTTCAGGATTGGTTTGGTAGCTAGTCATACAGATTTGTGCCTCAACAGCTTCATGGTTTCATCTAGACATACTTTATAGCTTGTGGACAAGGTTAGTTTTAGCCTCCTTAGGTAATACCTTCGTTATAAGTCTTATTAAATGAGGTTTGTGACAAATGGCGCTTTAACTATACCTTAATTTGGTCAGACTGAATGGGGCTACACAAATCTTCGCGTAGCGTCCCGCACTTAAGTCCACCTAGCCTTGTCTGCGACACGCAAAGAGCGTTCGCGGACTAATAAATTTGAAAGGATGTTCACAAAGTCTAAATAGTTACCTAGTATGACGTAGCAGTCTTCCTGAGTCGAGAGAGGGTGAAAAGTAAGATTCCCGACTTCTTGTGCGAAGTCGGGAATCTGATGCTATCGATTTTTTGAATGATTGCAAACAGGATTGCTGACTATCCACTCTCTCTGATCAAAGCTCGGATCAAATTATCTTTAATCATTAATAGACCAGCGAGTTCTAAGAAACTTTGCCGTAACATGTATAGGGGCATTTCCTTGATTTCCTCGGTATAACGAAAGAGCGTAAACTTTTGTTCAATCGTCAATTCAAAGTCTTGAGGGTTAAGTGCGGGAAGCATAATTTATTATCCTTTTTTTGAAAAAATATTGTGGGCAGTATTTCCAAAATGGTGATGCTAACTTGGAAATGTCAGATTGAATTGCTTTTCGAGATTTGCGATCGCTTCACTATGTGTAGGAGCATCCAAAATGCGTTGAGCGATCGCGTATGAAGATAGTTGACAAGTCGCTAAAGAGGCAAGCACAGCCACAAACTCATGAAGATCCAGGGGTTTGCTAAACCACAAGTCAAACCCGTGGCAAAGACCACGTTGACTGATGTTTTGAGTGTCATAGCCTGTCACAGCAATGGCTATCACTAGTTCCCCTCGTTCGTTTCTTGTTCTGACTTGGTGAATTAGGGGATGGGCATCCTCACCAGGAAAAGCAATGTCACTCACGAGGATATCAGGTTGCCATTGTTCAAATATTTCTAAACCCAGCTTAACTGAAGATGCTGTTTGCACCTGGACACCATACCATTGCAGCAGCACCGAGAGCAAAACACAGCAATCGTCATTACTGTCTACAACCAGTACTCGCAGCCCTTGGAGAGATGACAGATTAGTCGAAAATCGATTATTTAGATACATTCTGACTCCAATGAAAACCTGATGTCGTTTTCGGTTCAAGACTTATGATGATTGTCCGCAGCTTTACTTTCTAAAGAGGGCTTTAAGGTTTTGACACTTTCTGCCTGGAATAATTACAATTAGCATGACACCCTGATATTGGAAATCATGTTTGAGCAAGTCTTTAAAAACGTATAAGTTGTATGAGTTGTATTAAAAAGACTCAAATCGTTACAAGAACCATTCATTATGGGGTGCTGGTTTCACACCTCAACCGCTTGATACACTTTGCGCCAAACTTGGGGAGGTAATCCGTGGTGTTGGCGAAACTGGCGGGAGAAATGACAGGGATTTTGATAGCCTAGTGATGTCGCAACTTGATCGATTGTCTGGTTCTCCGTTTGCAGTAACAAACAAGCCGCAGTCATCCTGCGTTTGACAATCCAGCGGTTTACAGTTTCTCCTGTCAGCTTTCCGACTCGGTTAGTTAAATAAGCTGGTGAATAACCAACAGCTTCAGCAACATCGCACAGACTAATTCCTTGGTGATAATGAGTTTCGATGAAGTCGAAAACTTTTTTGAGTTGGGGAACATTGGGGAAGGACGATTTAGGATTTGCGATCGCTGTTTCCTCCAACTTTAAAGCTGACTGGACATTGGTCGCGTAAGAATGTAAGATAGCGTTTTGCCTTTGCAGTCGAATAGCGATCGCGTTTAGCAATTCTTCCACTGTAAAAGGTTTGATCAGATAGTCATCTGCTCCCCCATCCATACCTTTGCGGAAGTCTGTCTTCGTGCCACTGCCAGTGATAAAAATAAAGGGGATAATTGCGGTCACGAAATCTTGGTTCAGGGTATCCAGCACCCCGTAACCATCAACAACAGGCATAAAAATGTCGCAAAGTATTAAGTCTGGTAAATGCGCTTGTGCTTGTTGAATACCAACAAGACCGTTTTCTGCTGCGATCGTCTCAAAACCTTCAAGTACAAGACTGTCTAAGTACATGTTCCGGCTGCTAGTATCATCTTCAATTACGAGGATTTTTCTCGGTGATTGCATCATTTATTTCACTTACTTAAGTTTTTTTAGTGATACTTACCAGACATCGACCGATTAAAAAGGATGAAGGGTAAAAGATGTTCGCGCAGCGTCTCCCCCTGGGAGAAGGATGTTTCTGAGAAAGAATTTGAACGGGGATTTTGACCCTGCCCAAATAAAACCCGTATTCGAGACGGGGGTCTTAAACCCTATAGTATTTATTCATACTTCATACTTCATCCTTCATACTTTAGATAATTAGGGTTTGCCCGAAACCCTTGTAGAGACGTTGCATTGCAACGTCTCTACGTCTTTTTGTGAAATTAGCAAGTCTTCATCGACACGCTTTAAATGTTTCATCTCAAACATGACAGATGGATGCTTGAAATAAGGTATTGTCAAATGTTTGAAATGTATAAGATAAGTTAATTATGTTTAAATTGATTACAAAAGTTTTTAAAGATTAATAATACCTTAGTAACACTTAGTCTTGAGAGTCTTTGACTTATATGTAGAAGGACAAAACTCAACATTCATAAACTCTTTAGAGGATGAATTCCACAAGTTATTTCAGTATAAAGAACATTTGAGTTGTTTGATTTTGATGCAATTAGCAGAGTAGGTTACTTAAGTTATGTATAAGTTAAACAAAGCCGAAGGTTTTTAGCATCGAAAAAGCATTAAAATAAGAAGTATTAACAAAAATTTAAGTTATAGATTTTTAAGACCCTTGGGTTTTGTTTCATGGTTAAGCGATCGCTCCAAGCATCACTCAGCGGGATTCAAGAGGCTAAAAGAGCGTTTGCCCGCAAGGGTTGGACTCATGAAATTCTAGCGCTTGAAGTCAACTTAAAGACTCGACAGCCGATTTGGCGGTTTTTCAGTGGACGTCCGATTGAGCGTCATACCTTTTTTGAAATTTGTTCTCTATTGTCACTGAATTGGCGAGAGATTGCTGAAAATCCCCCAGAAGAATTCTCCCAAAGAGGAGAAGCACAATCTCAATCTTCAGATATTGATGTTTTGGTGCAAAATGTGCGATCGCAACGTCAAGACAAAATTCAAGACCAGTGCGGCATCTTGCAGTTATTAGATATCAGTCATCCTGTGGGAATTGATGACATATATATTGATGTCAATATTTTAGAGGAAATTGAAAGCCTTCAGTGGTTAGCTCTAACTGAACTGCAAAAGCTTACTCCAGAAGAATTTGACCGCTTTGGTTTAGGTGAGGTTGAGGAAAAACAAATACCGGGTATGGGGGCAGTCGAAACGTACTCCAAGCTGAGGGTGCTAGGCAAACCGGGGGTAGGTAAAACTACTTTTTTGCAACATCTCGCCATTCAGTGTAACCAAGGCGCATTTGCGGCAAACCAGGTTCCTGTTTTCATCACACTGAGGAATTTTGCGGAATCACGGGAACGCTGCGACTTAAGTCTATTAAATTACATCCGCCAGGAGTTTCTCACGTCGGGAATTTCGGAAGAGTCAGTGATTGAAAAGTTACTTCAAGCAGGCAGAGTGTTGCTGTTGCTTGATGGCATGGATGAACTTCTCAAGGAACAGAGCAATGCTGTCTTAAAAGAAATTCGCTCTTTTTCAGACAAATATCACAAAAATCGGTTTGTGGCGACCTGTCGAACGGCATCTCAAAAGCTCAGACTTCGAGGCTTTACCGATGTTGAGATTGCCCCGTTTACTCAAGCACAAATCCGAGCCTTCGCCCAAAAATGGTTTATCACATTCACCAAAACAAACGCTACTGATGGGGAAGCGCAGGGAGTTGAGTTTATTCAAAAGCTGGACGACCCCTCAAACTGGCAATTTCGCCGACTCATCGTCACACCTTTGTTTCTGCATATGGCTTGCTGGGTGTTTCATCGTCAGGGAAAATTTCCCACTAAGCGGACTGATTTTTATAAGCAAGGGCTAGATTTGCTTTTAGGTAAATGGGATGAAGCCAGAGGCATTGAGCGGGATGAAATTTATCAAGGGTTTTTATTACCCCAAAAGCTGAAGTTATTAAGTCAGATTGCGGCAGCGACGTTTGAGAAGGGTCAGTACTTCTTTGAGCAACGTGTTCTGGAACAATACATTGGGGACTATATTCGTAATCTGACCGATGCTCCAATCGAGCCAGAGGAACTGCAACTAGAAAGCGAAGCAGCGCTGAAGGCGATGGAGGCGCAACATGGGCTACTAGCAGAACGAGCGCGGGGAGTGTTTTCCTTCTCCTCTCTGGCATTTCAAGAATACTTCACAGCGAGAAACATCGTTGCCAGCCATAACTTACAAGCATTTGAGCACGCTCTCTCTGGGCTGGTGAGTCACATTAACGATCCTCACTGGCACGAAATTTTTCTGTTGACGGCTGGTATGCTCCGGAGTGCAGATTCGCTGATGCAGTTAATGAAGCAAGAGATTGATGCACTCGTCGGCTCTGACCCTTACTTACAAGAGTTTTTGACGTGGGCAAGCCAAAAATCAAAAGATACGCTGTCGCCACCTTTGGTGGCGACAGCTCGAGCATTTTACCTTGCTCTTGCCCGGACTCCTCACCTAGCTTCTCACTTGACGCTAGCCAGCACCCTTGACCAGGGGATGTTTCTAGATGCCGCGTTGGATGACTTACTGCTAGAGTGTGCTGTAGACCGCAGCCAGGATTTTGCCCACGCCTATGTCTGTGGAGAGGCGCTGAACAATATTATGGTTATGGTTCTGGATGCTGGACTTTATAAGTCTCTCGAACAACTCAAAGATCAATTTCCCAATTCTCATAAAAACCAAGAACGGTTTCAACTATGGTGGCAGACAAGTTATTCAGCTTGGACAGAACAGTTAAAGAAGGCGATCGCTAATTATCGCAATATTCATCACCACTGGAACTTTAGCCCCCAACAACAGGAAGTATTGCAACGCTACTACGATGCCAATAAGCTGCTGCTTGATTGTTTGAATAGCAATTGTGAGGTAACACCTGCGATTCGCACCGAAATTGAAGCCAGCTTATTATTGCCGACAAAGGAACTTGAGGACAGGGAATGGCAATAATGTTGATTAGACATCTCCGGAAATTAATTATGCGTTACCCAGAACCCTTGTAGAGACGTAGCATTGCTACGTCTCTACGTCTTTTTCGGAGATGTCTATTGATTTCTCAAGTTGGGTTGTGTTGCACAAATGCTCTTTAATACGTTTTGTGTCGTAATCAATCAACTCATTCATAAAATCAAACTAGAGCTTGTCAGAATAGTTAATATAGCGGTTCTCAATCGCGTGCAATATACAAACCGTCAGGAATGCCCAAATGTATCGTACACAACCGAGAATTGCCATAACCAGGATTATCAATCCAATTTAATCGAGATTCTGTATATGATCGCTTTACGAAATAATCAATTGTCGGATTGGCTAATCCCTACTTGTAGCCAAGGAATTGCCTCCATAAGGCTTAAGCAATCGATGAAGGGCAGACATACTTGCCTTTGCTGTTCAGGTGTTTTACTTCGTCACATGCGATCGCAAGGAGTTTATTGGCGTTGTAGTCACTGCCATGATGAAATGCCGATTTAGAAAGCTGTAGCACGCGCCGGCGTTGCTGTAAACAACAGCAACGCCGTGGTAAAGGTACGTTAACGCTACATTTCTAGCTAACTGCAACAGAAGTTTCCAAAGTAGCTACTAATTTCAACTCAAATTCTGCCTCAAACACATCTTTTTTTAAATCCACACTCCAGAGTTCTAAGGCACAGTCGTCATCAGGACGAGATGGAAAAATTTGCAGTTTTAATTCCTGAGAATCTGAATTGTATTCACACTGCACTCGTGCGATCGCGCCAATTTGTCTTCTATCAAGGGCAACTGCTAATCTTAACAATGCACTCAACTTGCTGACAATTTGCCTGTCCTCTTTGTGCAGTAGATTGGCGTAATTTTCATGCTTTTTCTTCGGCGGTGATTTGCGATGATAACGCGCTAAATTAGCGATTATTTCTATCTCTGTTTCTGTATAACCAAGTAACTCACCATTGCGAATTAGATAGTAAGAGTGCTTGTGGTGAGCATTATGGCTGACATAATGTCCGCAATTGTGTAGAATTGCCGCTGCCCATAGTAGTTCTCTTTGTTCTGCACCCCAGTAGTGTAATTTACCTTGAGTTTGGTTAAATAACGAGAGGGCAAATTTGGCAACGCGATCGCTATGTTCTAAATTGACGTTGTACTTTTTCGCTTGTTTGAGAACACTCCGTTCCCTCACCGAACCTTGGTAACGCAGTTTATCTAAAATCAAACCGTGGGTCAACATCCAGTCTACAATCACCCCTTCCCGCAGCGATCGCTCGCACACCGTCACTGATTCAGCGCCCAAAAGAATCATCGCTTCCTGTAATATTACGGCTCCCGCAAGTATCACTTCTGACCGTTTATCTGGCATTCCCGGAATCGCTGCCCGTTCGGAGTAATTCAGTTTCCGCAAGCGATTGACCAACTCACCCAAATCTTTTAAACTAAACTCGTAGCGGTTGAGTGTTGCAGGGATAGAACCAAACTTTTCCCGTGCGTGAATCAGCGCTAAAGTTTCAATAGTGCCGGCAGTTCCTACCAAACGGGGAGTTTCTCCCATCTGTATGTTCCCTTGCACCTCTTCTACACAACGTTGTAATGTACCGCGTGCATAAGCTTGCAAGTACTCAAACTCAGTGTTGCTGATGGGGTCGGTGGTAATTAATTCACTGGTTAGTCGCACTGCACCCACTTTAGTGCTGGTGAGAACTCGCGATTCATGACTATCGCCTAAAATTATTTCTGTGGAACCTCCGCCAATATCAATGATAATGTGAGGCTGGTTGTTAAATTCCATCCCCGACAGTACACCCAAGTAGATTCGCCGTGCTTCTTCTTGACCAGAAATCAAGTCAACGCTTAAACTCAACGATGATTCTACTTTTTGCAAAAAATCTTTACCATTGGGTGCTTCACGCACAGCGCTAGTTGCTACCGCAATAGTTGTTTCCGCATTGAGACTTTTCGCAACTTCTTGAAAGCGTCCCAAAGCAGCGATCGCCTTTTCCATTATCTCTGGTTTAAGTTCTCCAGTATGAATATCGCGATCGCCCAGTCGAACAGTTTCTTTTTCTCTGGCAATAATGCTAAAAGCTGGTAAGGTTGGTTCAATCTGCACAACTACCATGTGCAGAGAATTTGTTCCTAAGTCAATGGCAGCAATAATCCGATGCTCAACTGTTTGAGTTGGAGTACTCTCCCAGCTAGCTGAAGTTATTGAATTCAGCATCTATTTTTCTCTCACTTAAGGATGATAAAAGGGATTGAGGATTAGGTACTAGCGACTACTCCTGTCATGCTTGAAGATTACCTATTAACGAACCGCAAAGACGCGAAGTACACAAAGGAAGAAAAGAAAGAAAAAGATAGGTAATCTTGTAGCGGGAAGGGAGTAAGTACAATATTGCATAAGTTCATGACGAAAATTTATCACAAAAACTTTGCGTCACTCTGCGCTTACCTCCCTGTTCCTCTGCGTTTAAAAACGCTATGAATAAATGAAATACTCTACTAAGGATAAGGAAAATTGGGAAGCCTACATTGAACCGAAGGTACAGTGTAGGTACTTCACAAATAGCAAATAAAGCTATTCTATAAATGTAAAGATGTGTGAATTCAAGTATCTATAGTTATTTTTGTTACCTATGCTCAGGACGCCAGAAAGCAACACCGAACCGATGTGGCTTGTGATTATCCGGCTAGTGCGATGGCACAAACCAGAAGGACGCTTAATCTTGATGATTCCTGCTCTTTGGGCTGTGTTTTTGGCAGCTTCAGGGAAACCACCTTTACCGCTAGTTGGGGTAATTGCTTTAGGTACTCTTGCCACAAGTGCTGCTGGATGCATTGTCAATGATTTGTGGGATCGCGACATCGACCCGCAGGTGGAAAGAACTCGTGAGCGTCCTCTTGCTTCTCGTGCCTTATCTGTAAAAGTTGGTATTGTTGTAGCGATCGTATCGATGTTCTGTGCAGCGGTTCTTGCCTTTTATCTTAACCCGCTTTCTTTTTGGTTGTGTGTGGCAGCAGTGCCCGTAATTTTGCTTTACCCAGGTGCGAAACGGGTCTTTCCTGTACCGCAGCTAGTGCTTTCCATCGCTTGGGGTTTTGGTGTGTTGATTAGCTGGAGTGCGGTGACGCAAAACCTTTCGCAAGGGACTTGGTTACTTTGGGGTGCAACTGTGATGTGGACATTGGGATTTGATACAGTTTACGCTATGAGCGATCGCGAAGACGATCAGCGTATTGGTGTTAATTCTAGCGCTTTATTTTTTGGCGACAAGGCACCTCTGGCAATTGGAATTTTCTTTGCAACAACCATCTTTTTGCTTGGTTGGCTAGGTGTTTTAATGCATCTTAACTTTGCATTTTGGATTAGTTTGGCAATTGCTGCTGTTGGCTGGGTTTGGCAGTATCTTCAATTAATCAAGAAAGACCTTCCCAACCCTGTTTACGCGCAAATGTTTAAGCAAAATGTTTGGATTGGTTTTATCGTCCTTGCAGGAATGATTGCCGGGTCTTTCTAATTAAATGTGAATATTTATTTTATCATCAGATGCAAGTAACAAAATATGCATCTGTTTTTTTACACTTTCTTTAGCCGAAAATGCAAACATTCGTCTTATTCTTAGTTGCTGCATTAGGAGAAATCTCCGGTTGCTACGCATTTTGGGCGACTTTTAGACTGGGAAAAAGCACACTTTTAATTATTCCCGGTATCTTAGCTCTAATTATTTTCGCTTTTACCCTAACTAAGATAGATGCCTCAAACGCTGGTAGAGTTTACGCTGCTTATGGTGGCATTTACATCTTCTCATCTCTGGTTTGGTTATGGTTAGTTGAAGGTGTAAAACCAGATAAATGGGATTTACTTGGCGTAACAATTTCCTTAATAGGAACAGTTGTAATTTTATTCAGCCCGCATCGCTTGTAAAAAACGATTTCCCCCGACAATTTATAGCGTGGTAAGTTCGTTATTTCGTGATTCTTTAATAATTTTTCCGCCATTTTTCCAGTTTCTCGATAGAAATTGATTTAGTTACGACATTAACATCATTTCCTCGCCAATCAATTTCTGAATCTGTTGTAAAAACACCGCACTCTAATTGTTCTAATTCAATATTCCAATATTGGCTAAATCTATTTTTTAAAGTCATAACTTGTTCAAATACTTTATTTC
>CASBQC010000288.1 GCA_949127805.1 Nostocales cyanobacterium PMM_0081 | reverse complement strand
CTTCATACTTCATACTTCATACTTCATACTTCATACTTCATACTTCATACTTCATACTTCATACTTCATACTTCATACTTCATCCTTCATACTTCATCCTTTAGTATTGTGCATCCTATGCATGAGAAAATCATGTAACATAAGCGCTAATAAAAGTGACGATCGCACAGGAAGAGAACAAAGATGTCAGACAATTTAAGAAGCCAAGTTATCACTCAAGGGGTACAGCGATCGCCTAATCGAGCGATGCTACGTGCTGTTGGTTTTAAAGATGAAGATTTTATCAAGCCAATTGTCGGTGTAGCTAATGGTTATAGTACCATTACTCCCTGCAATATGGGAATTAATCAACTGGCACTCAGAGCAGAAGCTAGTATTAAAACTGCTGGAGGAATGCCGCAATTATTCGGTACTATTACTGTAAGTGATGGGATTTCGATGGGAACTGAGGGGATGAAATATTCCCTGGTGTCACGAGAAGTAATTGCTGATTCCATTGAAACTGCTTGCACTGGGCAAAGTATGGATGGTGTACTTGCCATTGGTGGTTGTGATAAAAATATGCCTGGTGCGATGATTGCGATCGCTCGCATGAATATCCCGGCTATTTTTGTTTATGGGGGTACCATCAAACCCGGACATCACGATGGACGTGATTTAACTGTTGTCAGTTCTTTTGAAGCTGTGGGACAATACAGCGCTGGGAGAATTGACGATAAGGAACTTTTAGAAGTTGAACGCAAAGCTTGTCCTGGTGCTGGTTCCTGTGGGGGAATGTTCACTGCAAATACCATGTCTTCCGCTTTTGAGGCGCTGGGTATGAGTTTACCATATTCCTCGACGATGGCGGCAGAAGATGCAGAAAAGGCAGATAGTACAGAAAAATCAGCGTTTGTTTTAGTTGAAGCAATCCGCAAACAAATCTTACCTCGGCAAATTATCACCCGCAAATCTATCGAGAATGCTCTTTCGGTAGTTATGGCAGTGGGTGGTTCCACAAATGCAGTATTGCATTTTTTGGCGATCGCACACACTGCTGGTGTTGAACTTAATTTAGATGACTTTGAAACCATCCGCGCTCGTGTTCCAGTTTTGTGCGATTTAAAACCCAGCGGACGTTATGTAGCCACCGATTTACACAAAGCTGGTGGTATTCCCCAAGTGATGAAAATGCTACTTGTGCATGATTTACTTCACGCAGATGCTCTCACCATCACCGGACAAACAATTGCCGAAGTGTTGGCAGATATACCAGATGAACCATCTGCAAATCAAGATGTAATTCGTCCTTGGAATAACCCGATGTATCCTCAAGGACACTTGGCTATACTCAGAGGAAATCTGGCAACAGAAGGAGCAGTAGCGAAAATTACAGGTGTAAAACTGCCGAAGATTACGGGAAATGCACGCGTATTTGAATCAGAAGAAGCTTGTTTAGATGCGATTTTGGCGCATAAGATAAATGCAGGTGATGTTATCGTCATTCGCTACGAAGGACCAAAAGGTGGTCCGGGGATGCGGGAAATGTTAGCACCCACCTCAGCAATTATCGGTGCTGGTTTAGCTGATTCGGTGGGGTTAATTACAGACGGACGATTTTCTGGTGGTACTTACGGAATGGTAGTTGGACATGTGGCACCAGAAGCAGCAGTTGGGGGAGCGATCGCCCTTGTGGAAGAAGGTGATACTATTACAATTGATGCCCATGCTCGACTGTTGCAATTAAACGTATCCGATGAAGAATTAGCAGCTCGTCGTGCTAATTGGCAACCCCGTCCACCTCGTTATACCAAAGGTGTCTTAGGGAAATATGCCAAATTAGTATCTTCCAGCAGTCTTGGTGCCTTGACAGACTTAGATTTGTTTTGACAATTGAACAAATCTACACTTAGGTGTCGCTTGCGCCCATGTATCTTTTTACCTGCATCATAACCTACATCTATGGAAATCATCGTTGCTGTTTCTACTGATTGATATCAAGTCCGGTTAATCACTTACGATTACCGCGTCTGAGCAAAAATCGGAAAAGCCTCTTTCCCCCTGCAAAGTACCCCCAGCAAAGCTGCGGTCTAAATGATAAGTGCTTTAACCGAACACGATATTAGACCTGTAGAGACGTAGCAGTGCTACGTCTCTACAAAAATTTTGGTATTAGATGGTTGAAATCACACTAATTATGCTTTAGAGCACAGTACCATCTTCCTCCAAACTGTGTACCTCTACTAAATCTGCCTGTATCATATGTTTCTACAGCTTTTGCGTACTTATCGCGATCCTCCCAGTTGTTAAAGATGCAGTATACGTTCTCATTTTCCCTAACCGTCCCAGAGGGCGCGATGCCTAAGCCATCCGTAAAAGCTGTGATATCATTTGCATTAACATTCACATTTGCACCAACACCAGGTTTTCCTCCTGCTAAAACTCGATTTGAGGGAGTCAAACTTGAGAGAGTCAAAAAAGAACCTAAAACCAGAATGCTCACTTTGAAAATCAGTTTCATACTCGTCAAAACTCCTGTTCTATATTTGAATACAACTAATTGAGTGTTGTGGTTTTTTATAGAGTTCGTTCTCATCAACTTATGCACTTCCCGAACTCTCCACCATTAACTTAAAAGTGCGATCACATTCATTTTTTCAGCAAATAAACTGGACTTCTACCGCTAATTCGCTAATTTCGATCAACAAATTGCTTAATTGCACGTTAGCTTAAAAGAATATAAGTAAAATTTCTATCGCAAGCGAGTATTTATAGCTTGACAAAAAGTATATATTCTGCATTAAAGCTATAAAACCCATAAAATTATGAACCAGGTAGATTATCTCCGGATAAGTTTAATTGATCGCTGTAATTTTCGCTGTCAATACTGTATGCCGGAAGGAGCAGAACTCGACTATATCCTGAAGCAACAGCTATTGACTGATACGGAATTACTCACCCTAATTCAAGAGGTGTTTATTCCCGTTGGTTTTACGCGCTTTCGTTTAACTGGGGGGGAACCGCTGTTACGTCCGCATGTGGTGGATTTGGTGAAAGCGATCGCATCCCTAAGGGAAACTCAAGACCTCTCGATGACAACCAACGGCTTTTTGCTTGCGTCAATGGCGCAAAACCTTTACGATGCAGGTCTGCGACGCATTAATATTAGCTTGGATTCTCTCGACCCAGATATATTTGACCAAATTATCGGCAATCGCGGACGATCGCGCTGGCAAGATGTTTGGAAAGGGATTCAACAAGCATACCATGTGGGATTCAACCCACTGAAACTCAATGTAGTAATTATTCCCGGCGTCAATGACCATGAAGTGTTGGATCTTGCCGCTTTGAGTATTGACAAACAATGGCACGTTAGATTTATTGAATTTATGCCGATTGGCAATTCGCAGTTATTTGGCGATCGCGGTTGGATTTCTTCGGCTGAATTACGCCAACAAATCCGCGAACGTTGGGGTTTGACAGAATCGCAAGTTTGTGGTAATGGACCTGCTGATGTTTTTCAGATTCCGGGTGCTTCGGGTACACTGGGATTTATCAGTCAGATGTCAGAATGTTTTTGCGATCGCTGTAACCGGATGCGTTTGAGTGCAGATGGCTGGCTGCGTCCTTGTTTATTAAATGAAAGCGAGCAAATTGATTTGAAAACTGCTCTGCGCGCTGGTGTCAGCACCGCCAAATTGCGAGAGCAGGTTAAACATTTGTTGGCAATAAAGCCAGAAATCAACTTTAAAGGACGCGACTCTGGAACAACGGGTATTTATTCTCGCACCATGTCGCAAATTGGCGGATAAAGGTTAGAGGCTAGGAGTGAGAGTATAGAGAGGAATACACAAACCTAGGGGGCTAATCCCTAATTCCTAGTCCCTAATGCCTCATTATGCTTGACGTGAGTAGTATTCCACCACAAGTAGTTCGTTAACTTGTAACGCCACCCATTCACGCTCAATCACACCGTTAACCTTGCCTTGCATCTTGGTTTTATCAAACTCTAGATGATTGGGAAGGTTAGCTAAACCGGGATATTGCAAATTAGCTTCTACCAACTTCTTCGATTGTTCGCGGTTTCTCACGGCAATTTCTTCACCGGGACGGCACTGATAGCTGGCAATATTCACGGGACGACCGTTAACAGTTACGTGACCGTGATTTACCAGCTGACGAGCCGCAGGAATGGTAGGAGCCATACCCATGCGAAAAACGGTGTTATCTAAGCGCATTTCTAGCAATTGCAGCAATACTTGTCCGGTTGAACCGGTAACACGTCTAGCTTTGCGTACATAACGTAGCAATTGCTTTTCGGTTATACCGTAGTTGAAGCGGAGCTTTTGCTTTTCCTCTAGACGGATGGCATACTCAGAGCGCTTCTTGCGGTTCTGACCATGCTGACCAGGTGGATAAGCGCGTCTAGCGCTTTTACGAGTTAATCCTGGCAAGTCACCTAAGCGGCGAGTAATTCGGAGGCGTGGTCCTCTATATCGGGACATGTGTTTCCTTAATCTAAATCCTGTTTAATTTTACCCAGACATTCCATTATAAATAGGTAGAAAACATTATTTCCATAAATTATCAATTTTTAGATCAAATTGGGGATTAGGGACTAGGGGCGTTTGGATTAGGGATTAGAAAAAGAATTATTACCAATTACCAATTACCAATTACCAATTACCAATTACCAATTACCAATTACCCAATTTGAGATAACATATGCTTGGGTGTTGGGAGAATGGCAATGTTAGCGATCGCAACAAAAATGAGCAAAGCTGTGAATAAACACGGAAATTATGCCTTTGGAATGCTAAAAAATAAAACAATTCGCTTGTTCGTCCCAGCTTTGGCTGTAGCTGGATGGATGGCAATGCCCTTACCTGGTATGGCTATCACCGCCACTTATAGCAATGATTACCGTGTTTGTGCTGGTCGCCTTTTAAGTGTGGGCGTAACTGCTGATGCGGCATCTGTTGGTTGTGCAAACGCACTGCGTCCGCGAGAGTTGGCTTCTTGCGTGGCGAGAATTAAGAAACAAACGGATATGAT
>CASBQC010000287.1 GCA_949127805.1 Nostocales cyanobacterium PMM_0081 | reverse complement strand
TCATCGGTTACTCCGAACATTTTTTAACAATCACGTGAAGACAAATCCGGCTTTATCATGGTTAAAAGAACAAGGTATTTGTCAAAAAATAACTGAGTTTGCCTTTGAGAATTTGGGAGTCGAATAGTTGTAACCACAATCGGTTCCCTTGGGGACCTTCATCCAAAAATAGCGATCGCGCTCGAATTGCAGCAACGCGGTCATGATGTTGTGTTTGCAACGCACAAAGAGTATCAATCTAAGCCATTTGCATCAGCATTGATATATCCAAAATTTCCTGTTCTAAACAAACCACGTTTCTCTGTGTTTGTGTAATGTGCGATGAAATTGAAAAACACCTTAAATAAGTCCCTGTTTCCAAGGTAGTAAGCACTAAAGTGCTTACTACGTAAACAAAAAAGAGGTCATCTTTGACCTCTTTGCAACTCCCTACAATAATTTTTGTTATATAGGAATTACAGTAACCCAGTATTGGTGCCTTGCTTGCCAGTTGCGAGTTCTACCTTGACAATTTTGCCGCCCATTTTCATAATGCGCTGCTGTTCGCGAAACCAGTTGTCATAAGCAACCAACTTGGTAAAGTAAGTATTTTGCAGTTCGCGTTGAGTGCGAATGCGAGTTTGACTGGGAACGCAAGCGGTAATTTTAAACATCCGCATCGGGTTAAATCTCCTGTATTTATCGTGGAAACTTTTTTATGTCTAAAAAATGGGAGTGTATCTTTTACACAAATCTTTAAATTAATCACTCCAAGGCTGGAAATCAATCATCAATACTAGACAGCTAACACTCATCACTCCAAATTTATAAATTTAAAAAGACAAGCGAAATAACTTTCTAACACTCACGATTGATTTCCAGACCTTAATCAAGCCGCACCTAAATTATTAAGTGCTAACTAGCTCTTAGCTTAAGCCGCTTGAGATATAGTCGAAGTAAACGCCCATTTCCTTACCAGCGTCAGGACCGACCAAGCTAGCAGTTACTTCTTTCATTGCTTGGATAGCTTGCACGGTTGCACCAACGGGTACACCCAAGGAATTGTAGGTTTCTTTCAAGCCATTCAACACACGCTCATCAAGGATGGAAGGATCTCCAGCCAACATAGCGTAGGTAGAATAACGCAAGTAGTAGTCCAAATCGCGGATGCAAGCAGCATAGCGACGGGTGGTGTACATGTTGCCACCTGGACGGGTGATGTCAGAGTACAACAAGGACTTTGCTACAGCTTCTTTGACGATCGCAGAAGCATTAGCGCTGATGCTGCTAGCAGCACGAACGCGGAGTTCACCAGTTGCGAAGTAGCCTTTTAATTTCTCTAAAGCAGAGGTGTCGAGGTACTTACCTTGAACGTCTGAAGAGTTAATGACAGCGGTAATTGCGTCTTGCATGTTGTTAATTCCTTATTTCCAACCGTATTGCAATTGTTCTGTTTCCAGAGAAACAAGTTCAATCTATTGCATTGCACCGACTAGGTAGTCGAAGTAAGCGCCAGCTTCACCAGCATCTTCACTTGACAACAGGGATGCAGATGCATTCTTCATTGCGGTTACGCCTGAAGCAACAGCCTCAATGGGAGTTCCCAAGGACTTGTACATTTCGCGAACACCCACAACACCGATTTCTTCGATGGGGGTTACATCACCAGAAACAACTCCGTAGGTGACGAGGCGGAGGTAGTAATCCAGGTCGCGCAGGCAAGTAGCGGTCATTTCTTGACCGTAAGCGTTGCCACCGGGAGATACAACATCAGGACGCTTTTGGAACAGTTGGTCACCAGCTTGCTTAACAATCCGCTCGCGGTTGTCAGTCAAAACTTGAGCGATGCGAAGACGACGCTCACCACCTGTAACAAAGCTCTTGATCCGATCCAGTTCGCCTGGGCTTAGGTAGCGGGCTTCTGCATCAGCATTCACGATAGCTTTCGTGACGATACTCATGATTTGGATTCCTCCAGTACTAATGAAACCAGAATTTGATTAAACTGGTGCAACTTTTTGGATTGACTAAGTTTTTCTCGTTTTCTTAGATACAACACTTGCAAAACTGTTTGTGTTGTGCTAGGAATTGCGAGCTGACTTGGGTAAATAGAACTACACAAGCCGTAAAACTCAGATACCTTCCGCAAAATATTTTCGGGCATTATGTTGAGCAATTATGACTGCTCTTAACACTTTGTAATATTTATTTTCAGATTTGCAGTCGCACTAACAATCTGAAAGCTTTGTTGCTGCGGGTTGCGAGGCTGTCCAGAGTCAAAGGTCAATAGTCAAAGGTCAAAAGTCCAAAGTCAAAGGTTTTTCACTATTGACTGTTGACTATTGACTGTTGACTATTGACGAAGCGCGATCGCTACCTAGCACGTCCGCCGGTCAACACAGACGGTGACAAGCTAGACCAGGATTGTTTCACCAAGTCCGCAGCCGCTTGGACGCTACCGAGGTAGTTACCCGCAGGTAAAGACGGGAAGCGTGGGTAAGGCACCACGTCTTCACCAAAGTAACGAGCGTACTCTGGGCTTTCCACCATCACCACTACAGCAGCTTTTAAACCACCCTCAGCCAGCAGCTTGTTGTAGGTGCGTATTTCCGCCTGAGTTGCTGGTGCGCGTCCCAATATGTGACGGAATAGGAACTCAATCACTTTGGTATTGGGATAAGGCGTATAGAAGCGCTTACGATAGATTTCTGAACTAGCTAGATCGCGCACAAACTCGCGCACGGAGATTTCTCCATTTCGCAGTTTGCTTTCCAAGTCAGAACGGCGGAAGTAACTAGGAACCTGACCGCTAAAGACATCCATTACCTGACAGTAAATGGAATCCATCACCTGCTGCATTTCTGCTTGACCTGAACCTACAGTCATGCGGTAAATACGGGCTGGTTTCCGACGGCTTGTACCGACACCAACTTCCACCGACTGTCCGCGACCGTCGTTGAAAGAACGACCGAGTTCGATAAACAGCGGCTTGGTCTTGTCGATGTCGCGAGTTCTCGCTGCCAAATCTGCGATCGCCTTGCTCAAAAGCGGCATTTTTGCCACATCCATACGCGGATGCACTGTATCAAAGCTCGGCACAACCACATCATCGTTTTGCTTGGTGAGCTGGTTGTACAATTTCTGAGAGTTCGGATAATTTGCTGCCGGCAATGTCAGGAAGCGATTGTAAGGCACCACGTCTTCACCAAAGGCTTGGACATACTCAGCACTGTTCACCATCGCCCCAATAAAGGCACGCAGCCCTTGACTAGCCAGTATCTGGTTATACTTGCGTATTTCCGCCTGGTCTAAGGGGGCACGACCTAAGAAGTGCTTGGTTCCCAGTTCAATTACCTTGGTGTTAGGATAAGGCGCGTAGAACTCTCTTTGGTATAGACTAGAACAACCTAAACCTTCGATGAATTCCTTAACGTTAATTTCGCCGTTACCCAGTTTGCTTTCTAACGTCGTAAACTCGTTTTTAACGATGTATGGAGCAATATCGCGCTCGAAAACCTGACGGTAGGCAGCGTTAATCAAAGTTTTAACGGCAACTTTGTCATCAGTACCAGCAATTTGCTTGAAGATTTTCGTTTGTTCGCGCTTCTTGCTAACACCTTGATTAATCCGAGACTGAATATCCGGTTCTGACCGATCTTCAGTGACAGCACCAAGTTCGACAAAGCGCGGGGTTTCTTCCTTATCAACTCTGTTCCCGACATCTTCGCGAATGCTACCAACGCGCAGTTGTCGCAGCGATACACCTTGAGGAGTCAGATAACGTTCGTAAGGAACTGTATCTTCACCAAACGCCTCACTGTACTCCAGACTGTCAAGAATAGCATCTACAAGCGCGTAGAAGCCCTTTTTGGAACAGATATCGAAGTACTTGTTGTTTTCTTGACGACCGTAGGTAGGACGACCCAACAAGCGACGGTGGATGTATTCGATCGCTTTACACACATAAAGCGAAGTCCAGTACATTTTCCGGAATAGATCCGACTTCGCCAAAGCGCGGATAAATTCCCTTACAGAAATTTCACCGTTTTCTAGCTTAATTTCTGCAACTTTCAGCCGTTGACCTTCGTAAACATCGCGACCGAAAACTTGCAGGTAAGCACCTTTAATTAATGCTTGGGTGGAGCTTTCGGAGTATTTTACACTGACACCTGTTGGTGCTTTTTTGCCTCGTGTGCCGGGTAGCTGATCTAAGCGGAAGATTTTTGGACCCAAGGAACCTGGGAACTCACCACGCGATCGCGGATTGCTGTTTTGGTTATTAATACCCGGACCATTGTGAATCAAAATCCGCTTGGTATCTTTACCAAAAGGCGCCGGACGACTGCTGGGGTTGCGAGTTTCTTTCGGGAAAATCGCTCCAAATTGAATTTCCAGCGGATCGTTACCAGAACCGTAAACGTGTTGATCTGGTAGTGGCTGTTCGTAGTCAGCGAATGTCGTGATAAACTGAGGTACTTTCCGGAAAGGCGCACTGTAATTTAACAGGTCTTGCTGTGGTCCCCAATTGCGACATTCTTGAGCTTCTTGACCCAGACCCCGCAGGTATGGTACGGTTTCTTCCCCAAAGTAGTCAGAGTATTCCTGAGAATCTACCAAGGCATCAATTAACGCTGGTAGACCGCCATTGGAAATAATCGAGAAGTAATTTTGTACTTCTTCGCGGCTACTTGGTCCGCGTCCGAGGAAGTGACGGAATGCCAATTCTAAAGCGCGGCTGTTGATAAAAGGCTGATAAAACTGTTTTTGGTAAAGGGTAGATTTGCCAAGGCGTCGGACAAACTCTTTCATGGAGATTGTACCGTTCTTCACCTGAGATTCCAGGTTAGATATCGACTGACTGTAAGCACGGGTAATGTCACGCTCAAAGATTTGCCGATAAGCCGCTTTGATGACTTCAACTTTTTCACCTGCGCCCAATCCAGTCTTCATGACAAACTTGGGTCTACGCTCTGCCGCATTAAAGTAAATTTGCGGTAGTTCTAACCCTTGTTGGTCACTAGAAGGACGTTGACGCACTTTATTTGATGGGGTAGGTGCTTTGAATTCTCCTAGCAAAACATCCATGTACTGAGTCACAATATCTGTTGCCTCAGCATCCCTACGGAAAAAGGAAAGTGATGCTTGTTTGATTTCCTGCAAAGCCACAATTGTTGCTTCACCGGAACAAGCGTTTTCAATGATTTCCCGCAGTCCCCGTGTATTCACGGATATAATGTTGGGATCGCCGGCAACGATCGCATAAGTCGCGTAGCGCAGAAACCACGACAAGTCCCGCAGGCTCTTAGCCATGTTGGTAGGACCATAACGGGAGATGTTGATTGGTCTAAAACCCGCAGGCGTCGCACCACCACTAGGGGAGGAGTTAAAAATGGAACGCAAGTTTTCTAGGAATCCGCCACGAGTTTCCACGTAGGTTACGGTTCCTAACTTCATTCCCTCTTTTACATCCATTCCCCCAGAAGCGACTATCGCCAATTCTGGTTCTTTGAGCTTTTCTAAGAAAGCCATTGGCGAACCACCGACAAAAATTCGGTTGGCGGCTCGTGAGACAATAATCTCAGAATTGTCCGTGAGCGTCTGGGCAATTTCTAAACGCTTTGCACCAGATGCAAAATAGCTTTCGAGTTCCTTCAGTTCGCCGATTCCCAAAAAGCGGTCTTGCTGTTCCGCTTGGGTAATTGTTGACAAAGCTAAAGTTTGATATAGTTGCGGACGCGCAACTGAGCTTCCACCACTTGCCTTAACACTCATCGGATTTCTAAAACTCCCATCATAAATAATTATGTGTTAAGCCTGGGTTCGTTTGCAGCTTGACACATCGGTGTGGTCATGCACTTCCGTGCCATTTTCAAAACTGCCAAAAAAATTTAACCCAGTTCAGTTTTTAGATTAGAACGTTTTGCGGCGTCTGAGCGGCTTTATTAAGAAGTGTGTCAATCTGTAATCTACAAGCGTCTGGTTGGTCAAGTGGATGGGAGGCGTCGGTGAGAAAAATCCTAAGTTTTGTGTCGGGTTGGGGACTGGGTACTGAGTTATTCGTTTATGTGCTTCAGCCAGTGGCTGAGATATTACTATTTTCGTGTTCTTATCGATGCTTTTATCACGTCCGAGTTTTGGCATTACTGTACTTCTGGCATATTCCTTCCGCTGCAAAGGGCTTCAATGGCATCAATTCCAGAGTCCCCAAGATGAATCAATGTGTCGTCATAGCCTGCGTATACTTTACCATCTTGAGCCATTACAACAGTCATGTGATAGCTGAAAGCCTCACCGATTACGCAGAGCACAGCACCTACCCGTTCGTTATACTCTTCAACCCTTTCTGGATAGATGTGTGCAGCAGCAACAGTCGGATTAATGTAGAATTCGTCTTTTTCGTTTTTGACGCGGTAGTGTGGATATACTACTCGTAAACCCCCAAAACGTTTCAAAAAATCCAATACAACCTCATAAAGGGGATAACCTTCTAACTTCAAGCTTTTCTCATATTCGCTTGTATCCACACACCGATCTTCACTCCATCCTGCCTGCTGTAGCAATGCTCTTGTTTCTGCTGAAAATGCTGTCATAAAATGCTTTTTGCTTAACCACTTTTTTTGTCAAATTCTGAACGATTGTTTCTATTTTGGTATTCTTCAAATAGTTCAAAAAATCTTTGTAGGGCTTCATAGTCATCTATAGAGTAAAAGAGAATTATCTTAGACCATGACTGACCTGAGTTAATTCCATATTTTTCTTGAATCCATGATTGAAAACCTGAAAATTCTCTTTCTGGCTCAGTTGGGGTTACACCAACTTCTTTTCGTCCAAGACTGTATCCTCGCAAAAGCATATCTAGTTTAGTAATTGAACTAGTTCCTAAGAACATACCCGGTCTCTTCTTTATGCCCTTTAGAATCTCGTTGTAAATATCAAACTGAAGAAAAGTTAAATTGTCTTCAGTGGCGCTAGATTTTTCTTCAGTTTCTGGAATTTTTAACTCATCTTTCTGTTTTAGAAACTTTTCAAATAGTTCAAAAAAGCTATAGAAGGCATTTCTCTCACTACCACAAAGAAACAGAATTATTCCAGCCCATGATTGTGAAACTTTAGTTTTGGCTCTTTCTTGCATCCACTCGTGAAATCCCTCAGTTGCATATCCTTGTCGAGTAAATCCTAAGTGGCTTAAACTACTTAAATAACCATTCAAAAATGAATGAAGACAAGTAATTGATGGTTTGTCTAAATACGTAACTGGGTTTTCTTTAATATCTTGGAGAAGTCTAGAGAGATTGTTCATATTGATTACCTACGCTTTAAAACAAGTATCCTAAGTGTGTTATGCCGTAGGCTAACG
>CASBQC010000286.1 GCA_949127805.1 Nostocales cyanobacterium PMM_0081 | reverse complement strand
GTATTAAATCTGTATGTGTTCGTCAACACAACTCCTTCAGAGAAAAGCTATTTGGCAGAAACACAATCATAAAGAACAAATGATTTTCTATTTACCTTGCCTCCAAAATATAGTGTATTTTTTAATACTTCTATTTTCTTGAACCAACGGGATTGCCAGATGATTCAACTATCGGAAGGTAGAGATTTGTAAGCTATGCATAATGAGCATTGCAGCTATTGGTAAACAGCAAAAGAATTGACAAGGCGATCAAAAGATTATTCATTGTAAATACTTCTTAATCTCCCGTAGGCTTGTTTCCAGAAGCACAGTAGAAAGGTTTAGTACTAACTATCTATATACATACTTACGAAATACTTAAGTGTTCCTACTGTCAGCCAAGCCTGGTGAAAAGTTACAATAACAGTTCATTTTTTTTGTTTTCTGATTTAGGAAACAGATAAGTCAAAAGGCTTGTGGAGTATGCGACATGGAGTTTTGTACAAGCATTTTTCTATAAATTACGTAAAAACAATGACTCAAAAATATACCGCATCTACAACACAAATCACCGCAGAACCGTACAAGCAAAACGGTTACATAGAATCGGGGGCAAACTCCAAATCGCTGACAGTTGCGGATGCGATCGCCGAAATGTTAGAGAACTTGGGAGTAGGCTGCGCCTATGGTGTCGCCGGGGGAGCGATGGCAAGCCTTTGGGGTGCCCTATCGAATAGTACCATGCAGGTGCTCAACTTTCGCCATGAAGCCGGAGCCGCCTTTGCTGCCACCGAAGCTTACTTTGCTTCTGGTAGTCCGAGCGTAGTTTTCACCACAGCAGGACCGGGAATCACTAATGCTCTCACAGGCTTATTTGCGGCTCGTGGAGAAGGCGCAAAAGTGATTTTGTTATCAGCCTGCACTTCAGCAGGGCATCGCGGACGCTGGGCGATTCAAGAAACTAGCAGCAGCACATTGCCCACCGGCGGCATATTCACCTCAGGAGCGCTGTTCAACTATGCTGTCACCATTGAATCTGCCGCTCAACTTCCCCAGATTTTTCGGAGAATTGCCCTTGGGTTAGCGCAACCGGGTGGATTTGTCGCGCATTTGAGTATCCCCACAGGTGTACAGACAAGCACAGTTGATGAAACAACCTTGCCCGATTTAGGAGTTGGTTCTTTATCGGTAGCGGCATCAGAAGAAGCGATCGCCAAATGTGTTGAATTACTATCCGAAGGACCCTTTGCCATCTGGGTTGGATTCGGTGCGCGGAATGCAGCCGAAGAAATTCTCCAGCTTGCAGAAAAAACAGGTGCAGCAGTTATGTGTTCACCTCGCGGTAAAGGCATCTTTCCTGAAGAACATCCGCAGTTTGTTGGAGTCACAGGTTTAGGTGGTCATGGGTCTGTTATGACATACATGCAATCTGGAACTCCCTTACGCACGCTAGTCTTAGGAACACGCTTAGGTGAACCGACCTCGTTTTGGAGTCCGGTAATGGTTCCCCCAGGTGGCTTCGTGCATGTAGACATTGACCCAGAAGTGCCAGGAGTGGCTTACGCATCAGCCAAAACCTACCCCGTGCAGGCTGATATCAAAGCCTTTGTGCAAGCGCTGTTGAAGCACATACCAGAGAATACCGCATCTGCGATTTCCTTCCCCAACCCCGAACAAGAACCAATTGAAGCCGGTGCCCCAGATACTCCAGTACGACCAGAAGTATTAATGGCAGCAATTCAAAAAGTCATCGTCGAAGGTAGCGATGCCGTAGTCATGGCAGAGTGCGGTAACTCCTTTACCTGGTCAACTAATTTACTGAGATTTGCTGAAACTAATCGTTACCGAGTTAGCACCGGAGTTGGGGCAATGGGTCACGCTGTCACCGGAGTTGTTGGAGCAGCGCAAGCCCGGAATGGGAAAGCTGTGGCGATTGTTGGTGATGGAGCAATGTTGATGAATAACGAAATCAGCACCGCCGTTAAATACCAAATTCCCGCAATCTGGATTGTGCTTAACGATGCACGTTATAACATGTGCCATCAAGGGATGAAATTGTTGGGATTGACAGGAGCTGATGCATCAATTCCCCCCACAGACTTTGTGATGATTGCTAAAGGAATGGGAGCAGAAGGAATCAGAGTTTTGAAAGAATCTGATGTAGAGGCAGCCTTAGAACAAGCGATCGCATCACAAGTTCCCTTCGTTATCGACGTCATCATTGACCCCAATCGAGCTGCACCTTCCAAAGGTCGCAATCAAAGTTTAGCAGCGCAAGGAGTTAAAGCAACCCCCGCGAAAAATTCCGGAATGCTTTCATTTCCAAATATCTAATGGGTAATGGGGACTAGGGACTGGGGACTGGGGACTAGAAAAAGAATTATTACCCATGCCCAATGCCCAATTCCCAATTCCCAATTAGCAATTACCAATTACCAAAAGTGGAGTGTAGGGTGAACCTTTTTGAAACAGTAGAAGAAATGGGTCACGAGCAAGTATTATTTTGTCATGGCAAAGACCCACATATCAAAGCCATAATTGCCATCCATGACACCAGCTTAGGACCCGCAATGGGTGCAACACGAATGTTGCCTTATGTCAACGAAGAAGCAGCTTTAAAAGATGCCCTTCGTTTAAGTCGTGGTATGACATATAAAGCAGCTTGTGCCAACATTCCCGTTGGTGGAGGCAAAGCAGTTATTATTGCTGACCCCGCACATAAAACCGAAGAATTATTTCGAGCTTACGGACGTTTTGTAGAGAGACTACAAGGACGTTTTATCACCGGGCAAGATGTAAATCTTACCCCTGAAAATGTCAGAACAATTAGTAAAGAAACTAATTATGTAGTTGGGGTAGAAGAAAAATCTGGCGGACCTGCTCCCATCACCGCAAAAGGTGTATTTTTAGGCATAGAAGCTGCGGTTAAGTTTCACCTAAAAAGCGAAAATTTAGAAGGGCTAAAAGTTGCCGTTCAAGGCTTGGGCAACGTCGGCAGAAATGTTTGCCAACTTTTACACGAAAACGGCGCAGAGCTTTTTGTCACTGATATCAGTCAAGAAAAAGCAGAAGAAGTAAAACGCAGCTTAGGTGCAACTGTTGTCGCTCCAGAGGATATTTACTCTCTGGATGTAGATATATTTTCTCCTTGTGCTTTAGGTGGAATTCTTAACAGTCAAACGCTTCATAATATGCGTGCCTCGATTATTGCAGGTTGTGCCAATAATCAGCTAGCGCAAGAAGAAATCCACGGTCAGATGATTACAGAAAAAGGAATTCTTTATTGTCCAGATTACGTCATCAATGCCGGAGGATTAATCAACGTTTATAACGAAATGATTGGTTATAACGAAGAAAAAGCCTTTCAGCAATTACAGAACATTTACGACACACTACTTGAGATTTTCGCCCGAGCAAAACAGCAAGAAATCACCACCAACGAAGCTTCCAAACAGTTGGCAGAAGAACGAATCAGCAACGCGAGAAAAATTAAGAATAAGGAAATGCTTGTTAGTCGATAGTTGAAGCGTTGATAGTTATCAACTACCACCAACCACTATCAACTAACCACCAACCACTAACATATTAAAGGAGTGCCCAGTGGAAAAAAATACCTTTGCTACATCCGCTTATATTGCAAATTCACTAGAGAATACTTACGAGTACCTTTGCAGTCTAAAAAACTTAGATGAGTGGACACTTTATAGCCGGATGGCAGAGCAAATGGACGAAGATACCTGGCGCGGAACTGCCTCAGGCTATCATAGAGACCTCTACTATCACGTTAAAAAATTACAACATTCGCAACTTCAAGGTATTGAGTGGCATTGCGGACTTGAGTATCAGAAATATTTTCAAGTTTATCCGGTTCTGCTTTTCCCTAGCGATTACATTGAGCCAGGGACAGATGAAAAAGGCGTGTATTTTCACTGGTTAAGTTTTGTCGATCCAAAGCGACAAACTCAGATGATTATGCAGGGAATTCATACCGTACATACTTCTGAATGTCGTTCGCTCAAAGCTAACTTGGAACGCAAAGCTGGTCTGACATCAGCCGAAAAAGGGCGTTATTTTATTGATACTGACACCATTTATGTTGATGCTCCTATAGAAGTAGGAGTTGCGTATTTGTCAGATTTGAGAAATATGAATGACTGGGCACATTTAGTGCGACCAGATGGTGAAACTTCTGCTTCATCGGGTGAGTATCGCGATGAATATGGTCATAAAGTAAAAGTTTCGCTGCGGGTAGAACCTGTTAGCAAATGGTATTTGGTAGAGCATGAATTCTTTTATCCTGAACAAGGATTTTATCAGCGCTGTCCCAGCATGTTGATACCAGCTTCTTATGCTTTTGGCGATCCAGAAGCTCCTGGTTTCATCTTACACCGAATCACATTTTGGAAACATGGTGAACAACTGCCTTACGGCAAACTTCAAATTGAAGACTTTGGTGCTGAGAACATGAATATTAAACGTTTGACAGAAGCCAAAGCCGGCAATCTACAATCCTTCGACCGTGGTATGAGCTACGTACCGCTGGCTAAATAAACCTCCTCCCGTACAGACGTTCCAATGGAACGTCTCTACCGCACCTTTTGTACAGACGTTTCACCGAAACGTCTCTACCGCACCTCTTAATTCTTAAAATGAAACTCAAGGAACATACTATTACATCGTTTGCAGTACTTGCCGACGGTCTTAATAATCCCAAAGGTCTAAGCTTTAGTCCTGACGGTAGTCTTTATATTGCTTTATCCGGAATTGGGGGAGATGGCAAGAGTGTTCCATCACCCAGCGGTCAAGGTAATTTATGTTATGGCACGAGTGGTGCGATCGCCAAAATTGAAAATGGCATCGTTAAACGTGTAGTGACAGGATTACCTTCTGTGGCATTTGCCGATGGAACTGGAGCAGCCGGTCCTCACGATATTAAATTTGATGCTCAAGGTAAAGCTTATGTTGTGATTGGCTATGCTGCCGATGCAACTTTACGCGATCGCGCATTAGGCAACACTGACCTGGGTAAAATTATTGCTCTAGACTTGAGTACAAATACCTGGTGTAGTACTGCCGATCTAGCTAATTATGAACTTATCAACAAGTCTAAATCAAGTTCATGTGAAGTCGTCAGTAACCCCTTGTCTTTTTACATAGACGCAGATAAGATTGTATTAGTTGATGCAGGGGCGAACAACGTCCTCCGTGTAAATATTGATGGCAGCGACCTGAAGGTAATTGCTGCAATTCCCAACCAGATATTAACTAATCCAATCTTCCCCGGTTCTAACTCGCAAAATTTTGACCGGGGACACGTACCACCAGCTAGTGCTTATCGTCAAGCACCACCATCACAGATTGCAATTCAATCAGTACCTACAGATATTGTTAAAGGTCCTGATAATGCTTATTACGTCAGCGAATTTACTGGTTTTCCCTTTCCAGAAGGTCAAGCAAAAATATACAGAATTGACGCTGATGGACTAACAGTCTACGCAGATGGTTTTACCCAACTAATTGACTTAGCTTTCGATACTAAAGGCAACTTGTATGCATTGCAGCATATGAATGCCTCAGGTTGGAAAGGAAAACCAGAAGGATCTCTGATCAAAATAGCGATCGATGGCACTCGCACAACTTTACTCAGTGGTAATGGATTAGAGTCACCCGCAGCCTTCACCATTGGTCCAGATAATGCCTTCTATATCATCAATCGAGGCGGTCGTCCAGGACAAGGACAACTAATCAGAATTGAGAATACATCTGTGCTGTGAATCCGCTTCTGCTTTAGGTAAGCAAAAAGTGTTGGTGGATTGACCAACAGCACTCACTCATTTTCAAGCCGATATCTCTCCACCTGGAGGGGTTGTCTCACGAAATGCTTGATTTGTGCTTCCCAGTTATTGGGAATTGTTGTCTTTATAACTATTAAACCTTCCACAACTAACAACTCTCAATTTTCATTATGAACCTCAAGTCATTTGCCCTTACACTTTTAACCGTTAGCGTTGCCACTGTTGCTGTAAGCCAAACAGCACAAGCCGCATCCCTGTCGGTACTTCTTGACGGTCTTGATAACCCCCGGAACATGGCATTCGGTCCCGACGGCAGCCTTTATGTCACAACCAGTGGTAAAGGTGGCGACGGAAGCGACGGAAGATGTATCCCATCACCTAGTGCCCAATTCATTCCTTTATGTGCTGGTCAGAATGGTAGCGTTATCAAAATTGCTAAGGATGGTACACAAACAAATCTATTTTCAACTCTTACGTCCATAGCATTAGTGCCCTCTGGGGAACAAGCAGCAGGTCCTGCGGACTTCAAATTTGATTCCAAAGGTAACGCTTATCTATTGACAGGTGTTGCCGGCGATCCGAACTCGCGCGATACCATATTAAAAGCTCCTGACTTGGGAAAACTGTATAAAGTTGACTTAGGCACTGGTTCGCTGACAACTCTTGCCGATTTTGCTGACTATGAAGCCAAATATAATCCCGATGGTACTGATTTAGTTTCTAACCCCTATGCCTTCGCAATTAAGGGTGATAACGCTTACGTTGTTGATGGCGGTGGAAACACTATATACTCAGTGGGTCTTGATGGCAGCGGTATTAAGAATGTAGCCGCGTTCCCTCTGAAAAACATACAACTAACTGTAAACCAATTCCCAACTCTTCCTGAGGGGACAGTAGACCCAACAGGAGGCGCACCACTGCCCCCAGGTTATACAAAGGCAGTCAATGGTCTGCCTGTATCAAACCAATCAGTACCTACAGGTATCGCACTTGCCCCGGATGGCAGTTTAACAATCAGCGAATACACTTACTTCCCCTATCCAGAAAACGAAGCACGTATCTTTAGCGTTGGCGATGATTTGTCAATTAAAACCATTTATGATGGCTTTACACAGCTAACAGGCGTGGCATACGGCGCTGACGGCAGCTTGTATGCATTGCAACACATCAACAGTTCTGAATGGAAGGAAATTCAACAGGGTGGTGTGATCACCGGTGATATTAGCGGTTCTCTAATCAAAATAGCCAAGGATGGTACTCGCACAACTATCTGGAGTGGTAATGGATTAGAAGCAGCTTCTGGTATTACTGTTGGTCCTGATGGTAATTTATATATCGCCAACCGCGCTAGACTCGCCGGCGCAGGACAAATTATCAAGATTGACCCTAGATCCGCGAGAGTACCCGAACCAAGTGCTGGTGCAGGTCTATTAGCGATCGCTGCTTTAGGTGCAACCGCTGCAATGGGCAAACGCAAACGCCAACAAAAAGCGAGCGAAGAGTTGCTAGCTAAAGTAGAAATTCTCTAATTCCTCATTTTTTGAGCGATCGCTCAAAAAATAAGCTGCTGTGTTCATTCATCAGCAGCTCGAATCCAATGTTCTCAGGCTAAACCTGGGAACAAAAACCCTGGAAAGAGTATATCTCAAACAACAGAGAATTCACTATGGGATTAGTCAAAAATTTATCATTTGCCTTAGTAGGTGCGGGATTTGCAGTTGTAGCAACAGCTACTCAAGCTTTCTCGTTAACCTTGAAATACGACAGTTCTATCGGCAGTCCTGGCTTCGGTCCTGGGCAACTCTTTGTTCCCCAAGGTATAGCCGTGGATAACCAAGGGAATACCTACATAGCTAACGGACGCGGTATTAACCCGCAGAATGGTGCTCCTGACTACAACCTCGGTAACAAAATTGAAAAATTTAGTCCTAGCGGTCAGTATATTGGAGCAGTTGGCTCCGGCGGCACAGGACCCGGACAGTTTGACGAGCCAACAACTGTAGACTTCTCTCCAGTAACAGGGGATCTGTATGCAGGTGATGTTTTCAACAACCGCATCAATCAATTCGATTCTCAGGGTAACTTTATTAGATCCTTTGCAAATGGATTATTTACCCCTCTCATACCAGGTAGGTTTTTCTTTGGACCATCTGGTGTGACATTTGACAAAGCTGGTAACGTGTACGTTGGTGATTTTAACGGCGAAAGGATCTTTAAATTCACACCAGACGGAGAGCAAATTGGTGTCATTGGTGGCACTGTGGGCACTGCACCTGGGCAATTCCAAGGTGTAGCAGGTGTAAGAATTTCCCCAGTTAGTGGAAATATCTTTGTAGCTGACCAATATAACAACCGCGTTCAGGTACTCGATCCAAATGGTAATCCTCTGTTGGCATTTGGCACACAAGGTACCGGAGATGGACAGTTCCTTCAGCCAATTGGCATCGAAGTGGATGAATATGAGAATATCTATGTAGCTGATTCGATTAACAGCCGCGTCCAGGTATTCGATAAAAACGGTAAGTTCCTCACATCGTATGGTCAACCTGCTCTCGATGGATCTGGCAATCCTGTACCACCTCCAGCATTAACAGGTCCCCCATTTGGCGACCCTCTCGATCTCACTCCAGGAAGATTTAACTGGACTGGTGGTACAACCCTCAAAGATGGCAAGCTGTATGTTGGCGATTTCTTCCAAGGTCGCGTCCAGGTGCTGAAAATAGAAGGTCAAAACAAAAAAGTTCCTGAACCTAGCACAGCATTAGCTCTAGGGTTGTTGGGAATTGGTGCTACTGTTGTCAAATTGAAGAAAGATAAGCGGCAAAGGACAATCATTAGTTTAGAGAAGCAACTGCAAAAGACTATAGTTTAGCGACTTTATCCTGATACCCTCGTTACCAGGCTACAGCCTGGTAACGCAGTCTAAGAGGGCTTCTGCCTCCCTCTTGAGGCAGAAGCCCTCTATGTAGGCATTCCCTGTCAGAGACAGGGAACGAGAGAGAGAGAGAAAAGACAAGTATTTGAAAAAGTGTTATTAATTATGTCTGCTGTAATTAATCTGAACTTAACTAGTGTTACTGATTTATTACGTTGTTGGCTTTCACATCGGGTGAATACACAAAGTCTGACTTGGCTGGATGAAAAAAGAAAGCAGATAAGCAATGGGGCTAATGTGCGAGTGTTTTTCACTGCTTTTAGCGCTGTGCCTCGTTATACTGGCAAAAGTGACCTGGAGTTAACACAAGACGATTTAAAAGCAGCTTCGGCAATAGTTACAGGTTGGGTTCCTGCTAAGTGGAGTGTGGATCAAGCTGCTCGTACTTTATTGCTGCTGTCTTTGCCTGATGATGATGCTGATAAATATCTGCACACGTTGGAGCAAGTTTTCACCACTGCGGATGTGGGGGAATTAATTGCACTTTATCAAGCTTTACCGCTTCTAGCTTACCCCGAAAAACTTCGTCACCGTGCTGCTGAAGGAGTTCGCAGCAATATGACAGCAGTTTTTAATGCTGTTGCTTTAACAAATCCTTATCCGGCAAAGTATTTTGATAATCTGGCTTGGAATCAGATGGTGCTGAAAGCTTTTTTTGTGGGTAGTCCTGTCAATTTGATTCAGGGGCTTAACCAGCGTGCAAATCCAGAACTAGCAAGAATGTTAGTTGATTATGCCAATGAACGTCAAGCTGCTGGGCGATCAGTTTCTCCGGAGATTTGGCAATTGGTGGATTTGGTTAAGGGGTAGTGGGTAGTGGTTTTGAGGTTTATTTTAAGCACTGATTTAAGCACTGAAGTGCTTACTACGAAAGAAGAAATAATATGATGTTTATTGATCCTCATATTCACATGACTGCCCGCACAACTTATGATTACCTGATGATGCGGGAATCGGGTATTGTGGCTGTAATTGAGCCGGCTTTTTGGTTGGGACAACCCCGGACTAATGTTGGTTCGTTCCAAGATTATTTTAGCAGCTTGGTGGGATGGGAGCGCTTTCGGGCGGCTCAGTTCGGTATCCGCCATTATTGCACGATTGGTTTGAATTCTAAAGAAGCCAATAATGAAGCTTTGGCAGAGCAAGTGATGGAATTGTTACCTCTGTTTGCTTGCAAAGAGGGTGTAGTCGCTATTGGTGAAATTGGCTACGACGATATGACACCTGCCGAAGATAAATACTTTCGTCTACAGTTAGAGTTGGCAAAAGAACTTGACATGGTAGTGTTAATTCATACACCGCATCGCAACAAAAAGGCTGGCACCAGTCGTAGCATGGATGTATGTATTGAACATGGGCTAGATGCATCAAAGGTGATTGTCGATCATAACAATGAAGAGACGGTTGAAGAAGTTTTGGATCGGGGCTTTTGGGCAGGTTTCACAATTTACCCGAATACCAAAATGGGCAATGCTCGCATGGTGGAGATTGTACGCCAATATGGAAGCGATCGCATCATTGTAGACAGCAGCGCTGATTGGGGAATTAGCGATCCGCTAGCTGTACCCAAAACCGCTCAACTGATGATAGACAGAGGAATCGCTGAATCTCATGTCAAAGCAGCCTGTTATGAAAACGCACTCGCAGCTTACAGCCAAAGCGGTCAAATGCAAGACTCAGATTGGCTGTCCCCCTCACCCATCGACCAACGACAGTTATTTAACGGTAACTCCGTCCTGCGTGGACAACAACCACTTGTTGAGTCTAACCGTGAATATGCGTTGATTGAATAAGAGTTAGGAGTTAGGTAGAGACGTTCCGGCGGAACGTCTGTACTTAGGTAGAGACGTTCCGGCAAAACGTCTGTACGGGGGGAGTTATTTTTCCACACCCCCCTCTCCCCCACTC
>CASBQC010000285.1 GCA_949127805.1 Nostocales cyanobacterium PMM_0081 | reverse complement strand
TCTGAGGGATTTTTTAAACTTCAAATGATTGTCAATAATTTTACTAGTTCAATTTTTGAGAACTTCAATAACCCTTATTTCGGTTTTTCTTCTGCCTAGAGTGACAAAAGAGGGTTAAGTGAATTTCAGAAATAAGGCTGATTTGCGGTTTATCCAGAGAGCAAATTTCAGGTAGATGAGGTACATACGTAAAACCCAAAACCCTATAGAGACGTAGCATTGCTACGTCTCTACATGTATTTCATAACAACGCAATCTGCTGTATACTTACTTGAAAATCATATCTAAGCGCTGCTGTGATGCTTTCAACGCTTCTTGAGGTGAACTTTTACCCAGCATGACAGATTCTATCGCTCGACCTAAATTTTCAGATACTCGATTGTAACCGGAAAAAATTGGACGCGATCGCCCATATTTCGCCTGATCCAAAAATACCTTCACTGCTGGCTCTTGTTTGACAAATTCCTGATATTTTGCACTTTGACGCGATTTCAAATTCACCGGCAAATAACCAGTTCCCATTGCCCACTCTGTCTGAAACTCTTCACTCAAAACATACTCGATAAATTTAAACGCCGCTTTTTCTTGCTTTGGCGTAGTCTTCAAAACGAACAGATTCTCACCGCCAATGCTCGTAGCAGGGCGTTCTCCTACGGGAAGGGGAAAAACGCCAAAATCGACATTAGTCGCCTTAAATTGCCCTAAAGTCCAGCTTCCGGTAAATTGCATCGCCACTTTACCAGCAAGTATTGCGTCTGTTTCATAACCTCGTTCCGGACCAGATAATATCGCTGAACCGTCGGTAATTAAATCACGCCAAAATTGCAAAGCTGCGATCGCCCCTTTATTCTCCGTCAAATCAATCCCCGCCGCATTTTGGGAATCACCACCCACCAACTCCCCCCCAGCACTCCACATAAACGGCAACCAAACAAACACCGTAAATTCACCTTTCCCTAAAGGTAAAAATATACCATGTTGATCTATCCTTCCATCACCGTTTTTATCAATAGTTAATTTCTTCGCAACTTGCCGGAACTCTTCCCAAGTGCGGGGTAATTCAGTAATTCCTGCCGCATTAAATAAACTCGGACGGTAAAAAACGCCTATATTATTCGTAGCAAAGGGCACAGACCAAATCTTGCTGTTCAATTCCATTGTGCCAAATAAAGCCGGGTCAATTTCCTTCTTCACCACTGAAGTTTCCAGCATTTCATCCAAAGGTAAAAGCGCATCCAGTTCAACTAATTGACCAGCAATCGTTGGATTATACCACAACAAATCGGGTGCGGCATTACCTACCACAGCAGCCAAAATCTTCGGCATTTGCTGATCTGGTTGTCCCACATAAAGCGAATCGACTTGAATATCCGCGTGACTTTGGTTAAACTTATCTACCAACTTTTGCAACACATCTCGATTTTGCGGTGGATTCACACCTTGCCATAGTGTCACATGAATGACTTTCTCCTGGGTAACTGGTGTAGCCTGACATCCAGTTAAACTTACAATGCTGAAAATGATTAAAATTAACAAAATAGAAACAGGAGATTGGAAACTAAAGCCTGAGAAAGATAGATTTTCATCGGCTTGTTTTAATCTTCTTTGCGTCTTTGCGCCTAGAAGTGAGACAAAATAATATTTATGCATTATTGTAAGCTTATTAATAAGTTTAGATTATGGCAGGACATAGTAAATGGGCAAACATTAAACGCCAGAAAGCCGTAGTAGACGCAAAAAGGGGTAAAACGTTCACTCAGGTGTCACGAGCGATTATAGTAGCTGCGAGAAGTGGTGTACCAGATCCAGCCCTAAATTTTCAACTTCGCACAGCGATTGAAAAAGCAAAAGCAGCGGGTATACCTAATGAAAATATAGAACGAGCGATCGCCAAAGGTGCAGGTACTTTTGGCGGAGATAACACCAGTTTAGAAGAAATACGCTACGAAGGTTATGGTTCTGGTGGAGTTGCAATTCTAATTGAGGCTCTCACAGATAATCGTAACCGCACAGCCGCAGACTTACGCGTAGCTTTTAGTAAAAATGGCGGAAATCTCGGTGAAACAGGTTGCGTTAGCTGGATGTTTCAACAAAAAGGCGTGTGTGTGGTGCAGAATGTAGTTGATGAAGAACAGCTTTTAGAAGCATCTCTCGAAGCCGATGCGGAGTCTTATGAGACTGACGATGAGATAGGGGAGGTATTTACCGAAGTAGCAAATTTAGAAAACCTCAGCCAAACGTTGAAAGCAAAAGGTTTTCAAGTAACGGATGTAGAATTGCGCTGGATTCCCAGTAATAGTGTAGAAGTTACCGAACCAGATCAAGCGCGATCGCTTCTCAAATTAATTGATACTTTAGAAGGCTTGGATGATGTCCAAAATGTCACCGCTAACTTTGACATGAATGAACAACTCATGACTGTAAACATGGCTTAGTGTATTGTTTGCAGATGCATCTCTGGCAAACATTAGGCGTAAATAGCGCCTATTTTCACTACTGCGAAACAAAAAGTTATATTGTGTCCTGAATGTGTAGAAAGTTATCATGGAATGCGATCGCAGCTATTTAATCCGTCTGTTTTTCTGCGCTTTGTCGTACCACATCAATTTTTAATTCCAAAGCCTCAGCGATTTGTTCCAGACTCAATCCCAACTTCAACAACCGAGGAACCGCTTCTAACTTGCCTTCTTGCTTACCTTCTTGCTTACCTTCTTCTTTTGCTTCTTGATAAACCCTTGTATTTCTGATAACATCCAAACCTAACATAGCTTCTACCTCTTCCCGGCTTAACCGGGGAAATTTATAAATAACTACCGTCTCAATAAATTCTATAATTTCTTGCTGGGTAAGTGCATTCGTCAACTGCTGTCTTGCTTGTTCAATTAGCTGTCTAGCTTTTCCGGCTGTGCGACTTTCATGACAGACAACTAACTGCACAATACCAACTCCAATTGAAGTATCTGCGGTTTCTCCTAATTCATTTAAATATACACGCTGCACTAGGGGGCTATTTAGTAACAAACTATACGGTTTAGGTTCATCAGGTTCCAGACTGCGACGGGGAAATATGACAACTGCACGCCAATCATTCAAAGATTGGTATTGATATAGATAGAGAAAAATTTCCGCAAAGACGCGCTGGTAGAAAGCTTCGTCTTTTTGAAACTGTATCTCAAGGAAATAAATGAGTTGATTGGGATTGTTAGCCGTAGGTAGAAATACCCCATCAATGCGAAAGGCTTGTTGTTTGAGTTCGATAGAAGTAAATTGATAACTGTTAGCGAGAGTTCCCGGTTGACCAATTAATTCAAAAAATACGCTCGGAAAAGCTTGAAATAGACGATAGAAAAGGGTGTCAGTTTTCACTTATTTGCTGAAATCGCAGTTTATCAATGGATTTTACAGGATTTTGTCATAAAGATGCGATGGCGCTTGACAAACTCCTCAATTCATGAATTAAGCAAAAGCGCAAAATTTACATAAAAACTTCACATCAATAACAAGACTGTGACACATGACTTTGAGATAGTTAAGCAGTTGACGTTGAGACAATATATAAAGCCTAAAATAAACATTAGGTTAGTTAACCTTGCTGAAGTCAGAAGCACTCAGCAAGGCTTTTTTGTTTTAAAACAAACATCCAAAGGACTTGTATCTGTAATTTATAACAGATTGCGCTCTCATCGAATACACGTAGAGACGTAGAGACGTAGCACTGCTACGTCTTTACAAGGTTTTCGGTTTTATATATGTACTTCATTAAATCTGCTGAATGCGCGATCGCTACTTGATCCCGCTAGCTGTTCTTGTCAAAATGAAGAAAGATGAATAATCTTATTGTTTCTTTAATTTTTCTTAAAAATGGCACTGACTCAAACCCTTTCCCCAACCCAAACACCCAGAGAAAACCAGGGATATGAATATGATTTAGTGATTGTCGGTGGCGGTATAATTGGTTTAACACTAGCCGCTGCCTTGAAAGATTCCGCCTTGAGTGTGCTGCTAATTGAGGCAAAAGTGGAATCAGCAGCAGTAAGCAAAGGACAAGCTTACGCGGTACATATGCTTTCAGCGCTAATTTACCAAGGAATTGGCATTTGGGAGAAAATATTACCTCAAATCGCTACTTATCGCCGTGTTCGCCTTTCTGATGCCGATTACCCGAATGTGGTAGAATTTGCCACAACCGATATCGGAACTTCAGATTTGGGTTATGTGGCAGAACACCAAGCATTGTTGCAGCCATTGCAAGAGTTTGTCAAAGAATGCCCGAATGTAACTTACCTTTGTCCGGCAGAAGTGGTAAACACTCAATATCAGCAAGATGTAGTCGCAATAGATATAAAAATTGCTGGGGAATTACGGACAATACGTAGTAAATTATTAGTTGCCGCTGATGGAGCGCGATCGCGTATCCGAGAAGCCGCAAAAATCAAAACTCATGGCTGGAAATATTGGCAATCATGTATTGTCGCATTTGTCAAGCCGGAAAAACCGCATAATGATACCGCTTACGAAAGATTTTGGTCTAGCGGTCCCTTTGCGATTTTACCTTTACCGGGCAACCGCTGTAGAATTGTGTGGACTGCACCCCACGAAGAAGCAAAAGCTTTGTGTGCCTTGGATGACGAGCAATTTTTAACAGAACTAACTCGGCGTTATGGCAATGAAATGGGTAAATTAGAATTATTAGGCTCACGCTTTGTTTTTCAAGTGCAACTGATGCAAAGTTCGCGCTATGTTCTCCCCAGATTAGCATTAATTGGTGACGCCGCGCATAATTGCCATCCCGTCGGTGGACAAGGTTTAAATCTCGGCATTCGTGATGCAGCAGCCTTAGCGCAGATATTACAAGAAGCGAAAGCGATAAATCAAGATATCGGTGACATTCGCATCCTCAAACGCTATCAAAGCTGGCGTCAGCGAGAAAACTTGACAATTTTAGGTTTCACCGATTTGTTAGATCGAGTGTTTTCTAACAACTTCTTACCTATAGTTTTAGTTCGTCGCTTCGGTTTATTGACTATGCAGAAAGTACCTTTAGTTAAAATATTCGCTCTCAAGTTGATGATTGGTATGAAAGGACGCACACCAGAAATAGCGCGACGTGTTTAGGAAAGATGAGTCAATTAAAAATTATAATTTTTAATTGTATTATCATATCATCTCCGACAAATCAAATATATTGTAGAGACGTTCCAGCGGAACGTCTCTACTAAGTATATTCTATCCCTTTGATAGATGTAGTGACAGGAGTTCTGTGAGTAGTGGGTGAAAATGGCGATCGCACTTCCTAACCAAAAGCCCACATGCTGCCATTAAATCTCCCCTAAATAGCTAGAGAAATTAACCAAAATATTTTATACTGTATTGCTGATAGCTGAATAAATCCGATTAAGATAACATACAAGTTACCCAGACAAAAACAAAAGTCTAAAAAAATTAAGAATTGGTGATTCTGTCCACTAGTAGTGCTAAAGTTTCAAGAAACTCATCTGAAATTTTCAGCGGGTATCAATGCTGAAGAAGTTACAGAAAAGACAAATGTCTTTAATTGCGGGTGCAGGACTATGTGCCTTTTTAGCTGGCGCGATGGTTAGTGCTCCGGAGATCGGCAAATCTGTGGGACAATGGATAAAACTGTCCAAAAGCCCACCAGAAAAGATATCTGAAGCAAGTAAAGCCAAATCAGTGGTGCTACCATTGGTGTCACAATTGCCACAAGAACGGGCAGGAAAACTAGAGGCGATCGCCAAATCGAAATCGCCAGATAGAAATCGCGCTCGTTATCTTTTGGCAAGTGATTTGATTGAAAGCAAAGACGCGAAAAAAGCCCTATCGTTACTAGAAGGACTGGAAAATGATTATCCACTATTAGCGCCTTATGTTTTGCTGAAACAGGCACAAGCGCAGGATTTATTAGGTAAAGACGGAAATGCCTCAGATATTAGACGAAAAGTGCTGAAGAAGTATCCCAAATATGCGGCTTCAGTCAAAGCTTTGTATCTGATTGGTCAACCGGACACCCAAGAAGCAGCGATCGCTCAATTTCCTTCCCATCCCCTAACCTGGGAAATTATTCGCAAGCGGTTGGAAGAAAATCCCAATCAGCCAAAATTGAAATTAATTCTGGCAAAATTCGCTTTTGACCAACCAGGAATAGTTGGTGTGTTGGATCAGTTAGTTAGTAACTCTACAGATCCGACACAGGTGGAAGCCGAAAGTTCCCTCAAACCAGAAGATTGGGAAATAATCGGTACAGCTTACTGGGAAAACAACGAATTTACCAAAGCAGCGACAGCTTATGGTAAAGCAGCGAAAACACCCCGCAACCTCTATCGCACTGCGGTCGAGCGGCTGGCGCGACGCTCGGCCCTTACCGAGACGCAGGTCGCCGATCGCGCCGTAGAG
>CASBQC010000284.1 GCA_949127805.1 Nostocales cyanobacterium PMM_0081 | reverse complement strand
CTTTACTAGACTCAGGATAAAAAAAGTTATACGATCCAGCACGATTCACTCTTACGGTCGTTGTCAAAAGTATCGCAAATAGGGAGCGTAAACACGCGTGGGTCTTTTTAATAAGTTTTCCTTGTCGCGGGACATGGGTATCGATTTAGGTACCGCTAACACCCTCGTTTACGTATGTGGAAAAGGCATTGTACTTCAAGAGCCTTCAGTAGTTGCCATAGATCAAAACGAAAAGGTAGCACTGGCAGTAGGAGAAGAAGCGAAAAAAATGCTTGGTCGGACACCGGGAAATGTGATTGCCGTACGCCCCTTGCGCGATGGTGTAATCGCTGACTTCGATACAGCCGAATTAATGCTAAAAAGCTTTATTCAACGTGTAAATGAAGGCAGATCTCTGGTTTTACCACGGATTGTCATTGGTATTCCCAGTGGAGTCACAGGGGTAGAACGGCGAGCCGTAATGGATGCAGCCACCCAAGCAGGTGCAAGAGAAGTTTATTTAATCGATGAGCCAATAGCAGCGGCAATTGGTGCAGGGCTACCCGTTGCTGAACCAACTGGAAACATGATTATCGATATTGGAGGTGGGACAACAGAAGTTGCAGTGTTGAGTCTCCAAGGTACGGTGATCTCCGAATCAGTTCGCATCGCTGGTGATGAACTGACCGAAGCCATCATGCATTATATGAAAAAAGTTCATAACTTGGTGATTGGGGAACGCACCGCCGAAGACATCAAGATTCGGATTGGTTCTGCCTATCCGACTCATGAAGACGAAGAAGCGATGATGGAAGTCCGAGGTTTACACTTGCTCTCTGGGCTACCGCGCACCGTTACTATCAAAGGTCCAGAAATTCGTGAAAGTATGGCGGAACCGCTTTCAGTAATCATAGAAGCTGTGAAGCGGACACTAGAACGGACACCTCCAGAACTGGCGTCAGACATTATTGATCGGGGGATCATGTTAGCAGGTGGTGGCGCTTTGCTGAAAGGTTTGGATACACTAATTAGTCATGAAACAGGCATTGTCACCCACGTAGCGGCTGACCCTTTAAGCTGTGTTGTGCTGGGAACAGGTCGTGTATTAGAGAACTTCAAGCAGCTGGAACGTGTTTTCAGCGGACGTTCTCGCAATATGTAACACCAATGAACAATTATTAGATATTGGGTTGTATATATATGGAATCCAATATCTTTTGTAAAAATATTCTTATGATGAAAAGGTATATATGTTTACTTCGCGTAGCTGGTGGGAGCGGAAAGGATTACAAATCGGGCTGCTAGGTTTAGTAGTTGGTGGCGCTTGGATGCTTCGGCAAACTCAAGGCGGGCTTCTGCTTGATATGTATCAAGAAATAACCCGTCCGTTGCAAATGTTGCAGGCAGGTCAAACTCAAGAAGAACGTGTTAAGGATGCGCGAGTGTTGGAGTTAAAAACGCGCATAGCAGACCTGGAAAACCAAAATCAAAAGCTAAAAGACTTACTCGGTTACATTGAAAAAGAACCCAAAGCAGCCCCCCCAATTCCAGCGCGGGTGGTGGGACGCAGTGCTGACCATTGGTGGCAACAAGTAACTATCAATCGTGGAGCAAGCGCCGGAATACAAGAAGGTTACATTGTCAAGGCTGAGGGTGGATTGGTAGGTTTGGTAGAAAAGGTGACTGACAATTCTAGCCGCGTGTTGTTAATTAGCGATCTCAAGAGCAAAGTGGGTGTAACAATTAGCCGCACTGGGGCTAAAGGCGTTTTGCGTGGAGATGCTTCTGCTGATGGTGTGCTGGAATTTTATGAAAAAGTTCCCAATGTGAAGCCGGGAGATTTAGTTTCCACATCTAATTACAGTCAGAAGTTTCCTTCTGGCTGGGCAGTAGGACGAGTCAAGTCTTTGAATTTGAAGAAACTCCCAGCATCAGTGGCAACAATTGAATTTTTTCCGCCAATTCGGTCTTTAGATTGGGTAACTATATACCCCAAGCCGCAAAACCAAGTGCCAGAAATTCAAGAGCCAGGAAAACCTGAATCGACAGATAAAAAATCACAATAGTCTAATTAAATTTTTGCAAGCAAATATATTAAAAATAATGAAGATTCCTGCATTTGGTCGCAGCAGGCAGCAAAAGCCCAAATCGCCAGAGCGAAAATCGCCAGAGCGAAAATCACAATCAAAACCGCCATCGAAACCAAAAGTTAAGCCTCTTTCTCAATGGCATCCCCGCCTGCGTCAGGTGTTAGATTTGACGGTGACGGTTGGGTCTGTACTGTTATGTTTAATGATGTTGCCAACCAGGCTTCCTGGTATGGAATTATTGGGAATTGCACCTAACTGGTTATTGATTTGGGTGGTATCTTGGAGCGTGAAGCGCACGGTCTTTCAAGGAGCATTGGCAGGTATAGTCTTGGGGCTGCTTCAAGATGCCATGACATCGCCCAACCCTAGTCATGCTATCAGTCTGGGGATAGTAGGAATGATTACTGGTTTCATGCAAAAGCAGCGTTTTATCCAAGAAGACTTTATTTCTATTGCCTTAATTGTGTTTATAATGACTGTTTTAGAAGGAACTATTTTTGCGTCGTTATTAATTTGGATGGGCGATCGCAATATTCAAGACATCTGGACATATTACCAGAAAGTCGCCCTTGCCTCTGCTATTCTCAGTAGTCTTTGGGCACCTGTGCTTTATTATCCCTTAAATCGGTGGTGGCAGCAGATAAAATTGGCACAGTCATGAGGGGAATGGGAATCGGGTATGGGGTATGGGGAATGGGTAAAAAAGCAATTTTTTCAAAACGCCCGCAAGCTAGAAGCCGGAGGCTACTATCGTTGTATTGCCCAAAGTTATGGATAATTCCCCAGTGGTTGATCAACCAAATGCATCCCTACATAATTACAGTGAAGAAAATCCACTTTTAGTAAAGTCGGCAGTTGGTTTGGATTCACACTTACAGAAAATGGTGGGAAATGACTTTGACTCGCGCATGATGCAGCGATGTTTGGAACTCGCAAAACGTGCCACCGGACGCACTTCGCCAAATCCTT
>CASBQC010000283.1 GCA_949127805.1 Nostocales cyanobacterium PMM_0081 | reverse complement strand
GAGTTACTATAATCATGTTAATAAAGGGAAACAATCTAGCAGTTCCACCCCCCAAAAAAGCAGTTATTAAAATTAAGATTATTTCTAAAGCTGTATAAAGTAATTTATTTCTTTGATTACTTGTAGGCAATCTTAAGCCCATTAAACCAAAAATCGCCAGACAAGCAATTGTTAGTTCTGGAAAATTGGTCTGAAATCGCTCAGACCGAAATGGTAAAACTGCGCTGATGGCAGAAAACGCGAGTAATATCCACTCTAAATAAAGCAAAAACCGAAAGGGATGATTTTTAAATTCAATTGGGTGGCTCATTATTTGTTAGGCTCCAATAATTTGTCAAGAGTCAAAAGTCAAGAGTCAAAGGTCAAGAGTCAAGAGTTAAGAGTTAAGGGTCAAAAAATTCTCCGTTCCTCGCATCTCTACAACTCCTAACTTTTAACTTATACAAATTACTAGTCACATTTATCAAATTTTAATCATGACTTTAGTCATGGGTTTATTCGTGACTTTTTCCCCATGTTGTTGTCACAGATACATTTATATGATGGTGGGAGTAGACAAGCAAAGCCAAAAACTAATAAATGAAACTTAAAAATTTATACCTGATAGCTGGAGCGTTCGCTCTCTGTTTAAGTGCAACTCCTTTTGTCGTCAACGCGCAACAAATAGCGCAAACACCAACAGAAGTTAAACCACCTCATCAGGGTCCATTTGAACGCTTGGGACTAAGCGAAGAACAAAAAACTAAAATTAAAGAGATTCGTCGAAATAGTCGCACTCAAATGGAAGGAATTCTCAGCACAGAACAAAAACAACAGCTACAAGCTGCTAAACAAGAACGTCAGGGTCAGCCTGGGCAACAAAGAGGTCAACGTCCAGGCAAAAATTTTGCTTCTTTGAATCTTACCCCAGAACAGAAAACCAAGATGCGCGAAATTAGGGAATCAGAGAAAAATCAGATCCAAGCAATCTTAACTCCCGAACAGCAGCAACAATTCAAGCAATTTCAAGATAATATGCGATCGCGTCGTCAGCAACCCAATCCAAGCAACTAATTAACCTCAAACGCTCATATTAGCTTGATTGTGGCGGAAATTCTCTCCGCCACACACAAGATTTGCCCTGGACAATCGAGTAAAAAAAATATAACTTTAGTCATAAATACTTGTATTCGTCATTCTCCCGGACATCGTGATTAATTTGGGATTCTATAATAGTCGAAGACAAACTGGAGAAATCCACGAGGCAATAAATGAAGTTCAAAAACTTATCACTGATAGCAGGAGCGATCGCCCTAACTTTAACGGCTGTTCCTTTCTCGGTCAAGGCAGAAACCACTTCTAATGCACCAGCAAGACTAGCACAAGCACAAACACAACCAACAAAACCTGCTCAACAAAGTGGTGGTATCCAACTCACACCGCAACAACAAACCCAAATTGAGCAAATTCGCGGTAACGTCCGCAAGCAAATTGAGCAAGTGCTGACAAAAGACCAACGGACACAAATCAAAACCGCTATGCAGTCAGGTAAGTCTGGACGCGAAGCTTTTCAAGGGCTAACATTTAGCCAAAAACAGCAGACTCAATTGCAGCAAATTATGGTATCATCGCAACAACAAATGGAAGCAGTTCTCAACTCTGACCAAAAAGCAGAACTAGCGCGATTACGCCAGGAAAATTCTAGCTCTGGTGCTTCAGTACCTAAAAAATAATCAATTTCCTCATTCCTAAATAGCTTCAGGGTACACTATCTAGCTTACGTGCGCGATCGCCTGTATATCTTAATCAGGCGATCGCTTGTCTTTTGTAACCTGTGCGACAAATTAAATTATTTTGATTGTCAAACTTATCACACATTTATATAAGTATTTTCAAATAATATTCTTAAATACTTCTTGTTTGGTTATTTGAATTGAAACACTAAATATAGCGGTTTGCAGTTGATTTAAATACAGACCTAACCCCCAACCCCTTCCCTCATAGGGAAGGGGAGAATATCAAAGCCTCTCTCCTCTTATGAGAGAGGAACGGACCAGAGGTCTGACTGTATTGCAGACTATATTTTGTCAAATTTAACAATCAGTAATAGACAAACGTCGTGGAAAAGATGTAGAGACGTAGCACTGCTACGTCTCTACAAGGATTCTGGGTAACAAATAATTAATTCCCGGACAGGTCTAACATAAATATCTTCGCATCCGGGCAATCTAGCAGGAGAAAATGATGAAGAAAAACTTTGCAACCATCGACGGCAGTGAGGCTGTTGCCCGTGTTGCTTATCGATTAAATGAAGTAATTGCTATTTACCCCATAACCCCCTCTTCAGCAATGGGTGAATGGGCAGATGCATGGTCTTCTGAAAGTCGCTCTAATTTGTGGGGGACTGTGCCGAGTGTGATTCAGATGCAAAGTGAAGGTGGAGCTGCTGCTGCGGTACATGGAGCTTTACAAACAGGTTCCCTGAGTACCACCTTTACGGCATCTCAGGGATTATTGTTGATGATTCCCAACCTTTACAAAATCGCTGGGGAACTGACTAGCGCTGTGATTCACGTTGCCGCACGTTCTCTAGCTACCCATGCTTTGTCAATTTTCGGCGACCAAAGTGATGTCATGGCAGCGCGTGCTACTGGGTTTGCGATGCTGTGTTCTGCCTCAGTGCAGGAAAGTCAAGATTTTGCGCTGATTGCTCATGCTGCCACTTTAGAAGCACGAGTGCCGTTTATGCACTTCTTCGACGGTTTCCGCACTTCCCATGAAGTGCAAAAAGTCGAATTACTGGAAGATGACGATTTGCGATCGCTCATTAACGACGATCTTATATTCGCTCACCGTGCTCGCTCTCTCACCCCAGACCGTCCAGTATTGCGAGGAACGGCTCAAAACCCGGATGTTTACTTTCAGTCCCGCGAAGCCGCTAACTTATACTACAACGCTTGTCCAGATATTGTTCAGCGAATCATGGATAAGTTAGGCGATCGCACCGGACGACATTATCAAATATTTGAATATCACGGTGCGGTTGATGCAGAACGTGTCATTATACTGATGGGTTCAGGCTGCGAGACAGTACACGAAACTGTTGATTATCTCAATGCCCGTGGGGAAAAAGTCGGTGTCCTCAAAGTCAGATTATATCGCCCCTTTGACGCAATAGCGTTTGTTAATGCCCTGCCAAAGAGTGTGAAAGCGATCGCAGTCCTCGACCGCACCAAAGAACCAGGTAGCGCCGGTGAACCATTGTATCTCGATGTAGTTGCCGCCATCTATGAAGAATGGCAACCCGTAGAGACGTTCCGGTGGAACGTCTCTACACCTATGCCCAAAATCATCGGTGGTCGTTACGGTCTTTCTTCTAAAGAATTTACCCCAGCGATGGTTAAAGGTGTTTTCGACAACCTTGCACAGCCACAACCAAAAAATCACTTTACCATCGGTATCAACGACGACGTAAGCCACACTTCCCTAAACTTTGACGCTAACTTCTCCACCGAACCGGATAACGTCGTCCGGGCAATGTTCTACGGATTAGGTTCTGATGGGACAGTTGGTGCTAATAAAAACTCAATCAAGATTATAGGTGAACAAACAGACAACAACGCTCAAGGCTACTTTGTTTACGATTCCAAAAAATCTGGCTCAATGACCGTTTCCCATTTGCGCTTTGGTCAACAGCTTATTCGCTCAACTTATTTAATAGACAAAGCTAACTTTATCGGTTGTCATCACTGGGAATTCTTAGAGCGGGTAGATGTACTCAAAGCGGCTGCGTCTGGAGCAATTTTATTACTCAACAGCCCTTATAATGCTGATATTGTCTGGGAACATCTCCCAGTTAAAGTACAACAACAAATTATCGCCAAGCAACTTAAATTATACGTCATCAATGCTACCGAAGTTGCCAAAAACAGCGGTATGAGCGGTAGAATTAACACTATTATGCAAGTGTGCTTCTTTGCTTTAGCAGGTGTCTTGCCACAAGAAGAAGCCATAATCAAAATCAAGCAAGCAATTGAAAAAACCTATGGCAAAAAAGGCACAGAAGTCGTCCAGAAGAATCTGCAAGCTGTAGACCAGACGCTGGAGAATTTGCATAAGGTCGATGTTTGTAAAGACGCGATAACCCTTGTTTCTACAAATACAGACGCGATAACCCTTGTTTCTACAAATACAGACGCGATAACCCTTGTTTCTACAAATACAGACGCGATAACCCTTGTCTCTACAAATACAGACGCGATAACCCTTGTCTCTACAAGTGTTTTCAATGACGCTCCCGAATTTGTGCGAGATGTTTTGGGTAAAATCATGGCTTGGGAAGGTGATGACTTACCCGTGAGTGCGCTACCTGTTGATGGTACTTTTCCTACCGGCACTGCTAAATGGGAAAAACGCAACATTGCTACGGAGATTCCCGTTTGGGATGCGGATGTCTGCGTGCAGTGTGGCAAATGTATTATGGTTTGTCCTCATGGAGTCATTCGAGGCAAGGTTTATGAACCAGGTGAATTAGCCAAGGCACCGACAAGCTTCAAGTCAATTGAAGCCAAAGATAAAGACTTTTCCAATCAGCAATTTACAATTCAGGTAGCTCCAGAAGACTGTACAGGCTGTGCTATTTGTGTAGATATTTGTCCGGCTAAAAATAAGTTAGAGCCGACGCGTAAGGCGATTAATATGGAAGCACAGTTGCCTATACGTGAGCAAGAGCGGGAAAACTGGAATTTCTTTCTCAGTTTACCAAATCCTGACCGACGGGAATTAAAACTAAACCAGATTCGTCAACAGCAATTGCAAGAACCTTTATTTGAATTTTCTGGTGCTTGTGCTGGTTGTGGGGAGACACCTTATTTAAAATTATTAACACAACTGTTTGGCGATCGCTCTGTTATTGCCAATGCTACAGGTTGTTCTTCAATTTACGGGGGAAATCTCCCCACCACCCCTTGGACAACAAACGCTGAAGGAAGAGGTCCTGCTTGGTCGAATAGTCTTTTTGAAGATAATGCCGAATTCGGTCTTGGTTTCCGTCTTTCTCTAGACAAACAAGCCGAATTTGCTGCCGAACTACTGCAACAATTAAGCGGTGAAATCGGCGATAATCTTGTTGAGTCCATCCTCAACCAAAAGCAAAATTCTGAAGCAGATATTTGGGAACAACGCGAACAAGTAGCGCTGTTGAAGCAACGATTAGACGAAATTCAGGAAAATAACAATCTCAGAGGCAAAATCCAAAATCTTAAATCCTTAGCTGACTACTTGGTGAGAAAAAGCGTCTGGATTGTCGGGGGTGATGGTTGGGCGTATGATATTGATTTTGGTGGATTAGATCATGTCCTTGCCAGCGATCGCAATGTCAACATTTTGGTAATGGATACCGAAGTCTATTCTAACACTGGCGGTCAATCATCTAAAGCGACACCACGAGGTGCGATCGCTAAATATGCTGCCAGTGGTAAGCCAGCACCAAAGAAAGATTTAGGCTTGATTGCCATGACTTATGGTAATGTCTACGTAGCGAGTGTAGCCCTTGGTGCTAGAGATGAACACACCCTAAAAGCATTTCTCGAAGCCGAAGCTTATGAAGGACCATCACTGATTATCGCTTACAGTCATTGCATCGCCCACGGCATCAACATGACCACGGCAATGAATCATCAAAAATCTTTGGTAGAATCAGGACGTTGGTTGCTGTATCGTTACAATCCCGAATTGCAGCAAGCGGGTAAGAATCCATTACAATTAGATATGCGTCAGCCTAAGCAGCCGGTAGAACAGTCGATGTATCAAGAAAATCGCTTCAAGATGCTGACTAAGAGTAAACCCGAAATTGCCAAACGTCTTTTAGAAGAAGCGCAATCTGAAGTGGATGCACGTTGGAAAATGTACGAGTATCTCGCTGCGCGTAATGTAGCAGAGAATAAGGAATAGGTTAAAGAGTCTTTGATACTCGTCGATGAGTCTTTTATCCTCGTCAATCACTCTTTGATACTCGTTAATGAGTCTTTTATCCTCGTCAATCACTCTTTGATACTCGTTAAT
>CASBQC010000282.1 GCA_949127805.1 Nostocales cyanobacterium PMM_0081 | reverse complement strand
GAGAATTATTTATGAATAGTCTGGAGGAAATTTATATATTAAGTTTTTTAACTTGGCATTTTTCCCCGCTTGGTAGTTAATAAAAATATATAAGTTCTCAATTGCGTTTAATACAGACCTAACCCCCCAGCCCCCCTTCCCTACGTTCGCGCAGCGTGCCGACAGGCAGGGAAGGGGGGTAATAGACTCCTATGGACTCGTTCCCAGGCTCAGACTGGGAACAAGGAAGCGATAAATCGCTGACTACGGTCTTAAATCGTTAGAGAGTTCGACAATACCGCGATAGCCATCGATTCTGACTCGTTGACCATCTTGCAAAAGCCAGGTAGCACCACGGACATCCATCACCGCTGGGATACCATATTCACGAGCGATGATCGCCCCGTGAGATAATCTTCCACCAGCTTCGGCAATTAAGCCGCCGGCTCTAACTAATAGTGGTGCCCAGCCGGAATCAGTATAAGGCACTACTAATATCGTATTCCGGTCAATCTCTGGTATATCTTGTAAATTCCGCAACACCTTGACTATTCCCTCGGCTTGACCGTGACTGGCAGGAATGCCTTGTAATATTTGATCGGAGGTGAGCTTAGAAAGAGCTAGCGGCACGGGGGGAGCATTGCCGTAAACTAAAAGAGGTATTTGATTTAATTCACTGTCTTCTGTGAGTTGCGATCGCCTAATTTGCACTGACTCTTGCAACTGATTAATCAATCGAGCATCCCAATTTTCTATCAATTGCCGCACTTCATTCAATTCGAGAAAAAAGATATCTCCTTTTTCTTTCAACAAGCCGGCTTCTAACCAAATCTTCTCTAAAGCCAAAAAACACCAGCGCAACTCTCCTAACAAGCGCGAGTATACCTCAGTAACTCGTCCTTTGAGATCCACGCGCCGTTGCACAAATCCTCGCTTTTTCTTTTGTTTTCGCGGGCTATAAATTCCTTCTAAATTGTCTATCAGCGGTTGGTTGTCTTGCATCAACTGCACAAATAACTGCTTTATCGCTTGGGGATCTTCCTTCCAGGTGGGAACGGCAATATCAGTTCCGACTTCACTTAAATAGCCGTAATCTTGAAGCAATTCGTCGAACTTTCGTAAAATCTTCTGCCCTTCTGGGGTTGGGGCTAATTGTTCAAATACCTGCTGTGGTTCGACTAATGGTAATACTTGTTTGGCATCTGCGGCTAAAGCCGAAAGCGATCGCATTGCTGCTACTTCTGGTGTGACGCTGTTATCAATTTTGCTATCTTTCACCCGAAAAATCCCTTGGCGCAGCGCTACACTCAAAGGTGCTAAAATGCTGTAATAAGTCCCCTGGCGCAGCAATACTAAGATAAAGTCAATTCTATTTAACAGCTTTGGCGGATCGAAGTCATCGACGAATTCTTGCGTCAACTGCGACAAACCAGGCACAAAGCGTCTGTGATAATCGCGCTTAAAGTCTTTTTCTAAATTTAATTCGCGTCTGAGTAACTTCGCCAATCCGGGTAAATTCCTGAAAGTAGAATTCAAAGGCGGTTTACTCATCTTCTCCCCTCTAGTTAAAAATTCCAAACTTTCCGGCGGTAAACCCATCCTTAAAAATATCTGCCCTAAGAGGGATGCATTAAAATAAGCTCTGGAATAATGAAGTGTGGCAGTTTCTTTAAAGTCTAATCCTTCAGCGCGATCGCCTAAAACGATTGTAAAAAGTTCTCCCCAGACTCCGCAAGTTAAAGGACGATTAATCGACCAAGTTAAGGGACGAATCAATCCAGGAATTACTTCGGCGGCGATTTTACGAGTCCAAATTGGTAGTAAAGTGGTGATAGGTCGTGCTTGTAATATCCAAAGTGTTTGACCGTCATAACTCCACTCGATATCTTGGGGAATGCCGTGAAAACGCTCTTCTAAATGTCGGGATAAGTAAGCGACTTGTTTAAGTAAAGCTTGTGGTACAAGTCCAGTGCCTTCTAATTGCACAAACTTAAAATTTTCGGTTTCGACGACAAAAGCGCGATATTGTTCTGGTGTGACTCGTCCGGAAACGATTTGCGTCGGACTTCCTGGTAAGGCTTCAATGACGATCGCTTCTCCTTGTCGAGTAATCGGATCGCGGCTGAAAGCTACACCAGAATAAACACTTTGGACTTGTTGTTGAACCAGTACTGCCATTGCGGCTTCTTCGGAACCGCGATCGCGTCGATATTGCATGGCAGATGCATCATTATAAGAAGCTTGAGTGCGGGCGATCGCTTCTCGCAACTCCTGTTTATTGGTAACATTTAAAATTGTTTCATATTGTCCGGCGGCAGAAGCTTGTTCTGAATCTTCGCCAATCGCCGAGGAACGCACCACCAGAGGCGATAATTCTGAAGGATGCATAATTTCTATTAATGCTTCTGCGTCGTCTCCCGGCGCCAGTACCCACCCTTTTGGCACTGGATAACCCCAGCGCTTAACTTGAGATAAAGTAGCTGCCTTTTGTCCGAATAACGCTGCATCCAAATCGTCATCTAAAGAAAGAATATTTTTATCACCGCGAAAAAATTCTAAAGCTGCTTGGGATTTTTTTTCAGCGTCTTTAGTTGGTAAATTCAAATCATCCGGAATTCGTTTATAAATCCAGCCAAGTAACACCGCTAAAGCGACAGCAGCAATGATTTTCGGTAAATCTTCAGCGTGCAAGAGTGTGACAATCAAAGGAAACAATACCAAAACTCCGTATTTTCCTAGTTTTTTATTGCGAATAACACTAAATGTAATACTTACCAGAAAAAGCACAAATCCAGCTACCAGCGGATCGTGTGCCGCAAATCCCCAAACAACATTTGTTGTACCTGCCCCTTTTCCTACCCAGTATCGTCCTAATACTAAGGCAATCAGGGCAATTAATTCCCAAGCCGATCCCTCTCCAAAGAAAGCACGGGCAAGTAAGACAGCGGCAATTCCCTTTAATGCTTCTGACAACACCGCCAGAATTCCTACCAGTCTACCACCGTGATAAAATGCGGCTGAAACGCTGATATTACCAGTACCTACGTGTGCTAATTGCCGCCCAATCATTGCTTGGGTAATCCAGTCAATTAGCGGTAGTGCCCCCAAGAGGGGACAGGCAATTAAAATAGTTAGGGCACCCCAGAGTTCAAGCATTGTAG
>CASBQC010000281.1 GCA_949127805.1 Nostocales cyanobacterium PMM_0081 | reverse complement strand
CTCCCCATCCCCCCTCCTCCGCTCTTCATTTCAACAGTTGGTTAGTACCAATGGCAGGTGGTCCCAATGCTTTATTAGCGATTAAATTGCTACCTGCGTTAGTGACATTGGGGAAAGATCCGAAAATTCGCCTCACACGGGTATTTAAACCATCTGAGTTAAAACCAGATATGACAGTTTTAGAACAATCGATTCGTCAATTGATTCGTCGTCGCAAGTTATCTAGCACTGTTACCGCTGAACCTCTGAAAGCCGAATCGGTTGCTGAAGGAATAATTGACTTAGTAAAAACCGAAGGTTATGATGTAGTGGTTTTAGGTGCTTCGCGAGAGGGATTGTTACAGCAAGCGGTTAAAGGGAATATTCCCGAAGCGATCGCATCGGGTGTAGAAAGTACGGTGATTTTAGTCAGGGGTGCGATTAAAAGTTAACCTTTATCCGCAAACACAGTAAAGAAACACATTTCATTTGAAAATTAAAACATGAAAAAAATCATACCCTGTGTAATTCTGCTTGGACTAAGTGCAATTTTATTCACTAGTAACCGCAGCCTTGGCAATAACGCAGTACATTTAGTAGCTCAAAATACCACTAAAATTGATGAATTTACTAGCGTAGGTACTGAACCGTTTTGGAATGTAACTGTAAGCAAAAGCGGAATTATCTACTCTTCCCCAGATAAAAAAAAGCAAACTTTTCCTTATGTTACACCAATCAAAGCCACAGGGCGTACCGCAGATTTAGTAAGAGTCTACCGATTGCAGGGTAAACCCAACAGTATGTTAATTCTTAAGAAAGATAGTACCTGTAGAGATGGAATGTCTGACAAACAGTATCCTTACTCAGTAACTTTTCTCCTCGATAACACAGTTTTAGAAGGTTGTGCCGATAAAAAATAAGCGTATAGGGAATGCTTGAGGGTGAATGGGAGTGGAGCGTGAAATAATCATACTGTACTAACGTCTCCACGCTAACCAAGCTTTAGATAACTTCTTAATGCTGTCCAAACGAGCAAGGCTATACTTATCAGCAGCTTTGCGGATAGCTTCTGCTTGGGTTGGATATGGGTGAATAGTTTTAGCGATCGCACTCAAACCCAAATTATTAGTTATTGCTAAGGTAACTTCGCTAATCATCTCACCCCCATGTCGAGCGACTATGGTTGCTCCTAAAATCTTATCCGTTCCCTTCTTTACATATAACTTAGTAAATCCTTCAGTTTCACCATCAACGATCGCTCGATCCACATCCTTGAGAGAAACACAAAATGTATCAACTTCAATGCCCTTTTCTTCAGCTTCTTGCGGATACATACCTACATGTGCAACCTCTGGGTCGGTATAAGTACACCAAGGCATAATTAGAGAACTTAGCTTTTTACGTCCCACCCCAAAAACCGAAAACAGGGCATTTTGAATTACAATTCGAGCAGCAGCATCAGCAGCATGTGTAAATTTCCACTTCATGCAAACATCCCCTACTGCATAAATGCGGGGATTAGTTGTCTGTAAGTAGTCATTGATTATAATGCCTTGCTTTTCATCATATTGTACACCCACAGCTTCCAGATTCAAGTTTTTTACATTAGGCGATCGCCCAGTTGCCACTAAAATTTCATCAACTGCAAGCTCCTGCTCTTGTCCGTTAATCTCGTAACGAATGACTTTTTCTACATCGTTGCGTTCAATGCGTTTAATTTTAGACTCAAAAAGTAACTGAATGCCTTCACGCACAAAAGCTTTTTGGATAATCTCTGCTGCCTCAGCATCTTCGCGACTCAGTAAACGCGAACCTTTTTGTAGTAAAATGACTTGTGAGCCTAAGCGTTGAAAAGTCTGAGCCAATTCGCAACCGATGTAACCTCCACCAATTACCGCTAATCGTTGTGGGCATTGTGTCAGAGAAAACACCGTTTCATTAGTGAGATATCCGGTTTGATCCAAACCATCAATCGGTAATTTAGTAGGGTGCGAACCTGTAGCGATCGCCGCTTTTTTGAAGTATAAAATACTTTCTCCCACTTCTACCCTATCAGTATCTTTAAATCGAGCTTCCCCAAAAAATACATCTACCCCAAATTCTTCTTGAAAGCGTTTAGCAGAATCATTCGGACTAATTTCTGTGCGTATTCGTCGCAAACGCTCCATCACTGCGGGAAAATCAATGTTAATCTGATGACGGTTGTCAATGCCAAACTTATCTGCGTAATAGATATCTGCAACCACCCGTGCAGAACGAATCAGAGTTTTTGATGGTATACAACCTACATTAGTACAATCACCCCCCATCAAGTGCTTTTCTATCAAAGCCACTTTCGCACCTAACATTGCGGCACCCGCAGCAGTCACCAATCCAGCCGTACCCGCACCAATGACAACCAAATTGTAACTTGGTGCAGGTTCAGGGTTAACCCAATTTGGGGGATGAAGGTTGTCAATTAACTCCTGATTGTACCGATCCATTGGGGAAACGGTTACGGTGCTAACTGGTGGGGTCATAATAATGAGCTTTTTTTGACAAGAACTGATTATTTATCCTAAACAGAAAGTGATTAATTTTCGTCTAGCTAAAGTAAGTTCTATTTAACTTCGGCTAGCTTGGTTCTAATCGTCTCTATGCGTTTGCGATTTACACCCAAATCGCTTTGACCCAAACGTGACGCCGAGCGAACTTGAATTACCTTTGCTTTGCGGTCTAGATAAAATTCTACATCATCGACAAATCCCATCAAAGCGCTTTTAAATTCTGCATACAAATAATCCTTGTTTTCTGTGATGATTTTGGTTCTTGGCAAAGAGTTAATCACACTTTTTAGTTTAGCGATCGCTTGTTCTGGACTAGAACTATAAGTCAGCGGTGCAATTGAATGACCTACATCTGAACTTTGACTAGAAACACAGTTCGGGCTATTAGGGCAAGGTGCTAATTTCCCATTGTTGACACCTAAATTGTTCGGTCGTTTCCCAGCAAAAATCATAATTACCCTTCCATAAATAAGTAGACTGTATATTACTCTACAATGTCGTGAGCTATTTATCGCTCAATTTTAAATGCATCTACTATTAGATAGATTTTCCCTAAATACTCCAACCAATTCACAAAATCTGAGAATATTGATTGTGGGAGTCAAGTAAAAACCTCAATTTAGAGCAACATAATTGAATGATATAATACATTATCTTTAAACAAAAAGTCAGAAAAAATGTTATCAAAAAATAACTCTAACCGGAAGAAATCCCGCTGGAACAAGAAATTCATTCCCTGGGGTTGGCTGTGTATTATTCTTTTTTTAACGGTAACTTTTTCCACCATTGCCTCTGCTCAGATAACAACAAACCCGATTCCTGATCCCATCGTCAAGTCAGGTCTTTCCGTGGGATTGCAAGAAGTTGTAAAAATTCCTGATAGCGTCCGTGCAGATCAACCATCCGCTCAATTGAACTTGCTTGCTAACGCTAATGACGGTAGTGGCAGGTTATTCGTAAACGACACCCTCGGTAACCTATATGTAATTATTAATAGTGTTGCTAGTGTTTACTTGGACCTGAAAAGTTTAGTAGGCACAGGATTTCGTGACAATAGTCAACAAGGGTTTTCATACTTTGCCTTTCATCCACAATTTGCCACAAATGGGCTATTTTACACGGTAGATGCCGAAAATAAAGATACCGGAAAACCTGATTTTCCAGTGACGAAGACAATTGTTGACAACAAGAAAAATGTTGTAGAAAGTTCTCACCACGACGTGATTCGTGAGTGGACTGCTAGTGATCCTACCTCGAACACTTTTTCTGGAACAGTTCGGGAACTCATTCGCATCGAACAACCCTATGGAGATCACAACTTAGGACAATTGGCTTTTAATCCTAATCCTAACCCAGGTGATGCAGATTATGGCATCCTCTATATTGCAACGGGTGACGGTGGAAGCGATGGCTTTCCTGTAAGCAGGACAGATCCTATTGATAATGCACAGGATCTAAGCACACCACTGGGAAAAATTCTCCGCATCGACCCTCTTGGTAATAATAGTGCTAATGGACAATACGGCATTCCTTCTGATAACCCTTTTGTGAATAGTGACAACTCGGCTGCGCTAGGTGAAATTTGGGCTTATGGACTCCGCAATCCTCATCGTTTCAGTTGGGATACAGGTGGCAATGGTAAAATGTTGATTTCCGATATAGGTCAGGCTTTTATCGAAGAAGTCAATCTCGGAAACAAAGGAGCCAATTACGGCTGGCCAGATCGGGAAGGGACTTTCTTGACCGATAGAAACAATATAAACGTTATTTTTCCATTACCTGCTAATGATGGTGATTTTAATTACACCTACCCTGTTGCCCAATATCAGCATAGTATACCCTCAGATACTGTAGGATTTTTTGGGGTTGGGATCGCTGGTGGTTTTGTTTATCGAGGCAGTGTCATTCCTGAACTAGCCGGTCAGTATATTTTTGCAGACTTTGTTAATGATGGGCGATTTTTCAATGTTCCTGTAGATAACCTCATTAATGGTCAACAAGCAAATATCAATGAACTTCGACTGTTTGATGGTACTCAGGAACGTTCCTTTCAAGAAATAGTGGGTAACAGTCGTTCAGAAGTCCGCTTCGGAATAGATGAACAAAGAGAACTCTACGTAACATCTAAGAGCGACGGCAAAGTTAGAAAAATTGTTCCCTCTGGACAATCAGCTAATTAGGCACAGCTTGCGAAATAAATATAGGGCATAAAGCGATCGCTGTTTTTCCAACTTTTATGTGGAATTTGAAGGCGATCGCTTTGTTAATTCTATTCCAAATTTAGCCGCAAACCTTGCACCCTTGATGATTAGGCTTAGAATTCATTATGCAACGGGTTGATTCTCATCATAGTGATGAGAGTGAGAGAATTCAAGCTCATGTAATTCCCTATTTCCTCGATGCCTAATTGGACAATATTTGGTATTAGCACTCATGCAATCCATGTGTGGGGTTTTGGCACACACTATTAATAGCATACCGAGAATAAACAATAAGCCACACATTGCTAAAGTTTGCATCGAAGAAATTTCTAACGCTCCGTGAACAACTACTTCTCGCAATACAGATACAATTGTTACCTCCACTGCTACACCTACAGAAATACTATGCTCTTGTAAGTAAACCATGAGCAATCGAAATAACTCGACCAGAATCAAGATAAATAGCATCTTGGAAGTCACATGTTGATAATCTAATGTTTGCGTGAGACTAGTAAATATCCCCCACAACTGTATCAACATAACAGCAAATAAAGTCAAACACAGAACTATGACAATTAAATCTTGGAAAGCCTCCATGTTGCGAACAATTGAATGTCGATCAAACCAGCGATCGCCAAATAAAAATTGGCTCTTGAGGCGTTTTTGCTTATACATTTGCATTTTCATGGGAACAATTTCCGACTACACCAGCCCAACCAATAATTCTATTGTTACCCAACGTTAAGCAATCGCACCTCAACGGAGTTGAGAATTTAAATTCTGTACTTGTTGTAACAGTTGCTCGGCATTTCTTGCCCACAAAGTATTATTTTGGGCATTGTATAAATCTCTGGCATATTGTAATACCTGTGCGGCTTCCGGATATTGTCTTAATTGCATAAAAACTAACCCTGCACCGTAATAAGCGTTGGGATAATTCGAGTTTGCCTCAGCCGATTTTCTAAATGCTTCTAAAGCTTCTTTTGATTTATTTTGGTTATACCAAATTGTCCCCAAATTGTAATGAGCTTCGGAATATTTGGGATTAATTTTTACTGCTTTGCGAAACGCATCTTTAGCTTGATCAACTTTATTTTGTTGAAGATAACATATCCCCAGATGATAAGCTGGTTCTGGTGCATTTTGGCTATATTCCATCGCTTTTTTGAAAGATGCGATCGCCTGACTGCAATCGCGTTGTTGCTCTCGTAGCAACCCAAAATTATAATGTGCAAAACCGAGTTTGGGATCGAGTTGCAAAGCCCGTTGCAAGTAATCATTTGCCTGTTGTAAATTATTACCTTCCAACAACGCACCACCCAAATTAGCAAAAGCCGGAGCAAATTTAGGATCGACTAGAGTTGCGCGATAAAATGCATCTGCCGCAGGTTGTAATTGTCCCACTTGTCGCAGCGCTAACCCTAAATTGTAATGTGCCGGTGCTAAATTCCCATCTAACTTAGTTGCTTGTTGAAAATAGGCGATCGCATCTTCAACCCTTCCCACATTTATTGCCTGCAAACCTTGATTTAACCAATCTGTAGCAGTTTGATTATTATTATATTGCGCTAGCTTCAAGGGAGTGGCAAGTTGTAGAGACGCGATTAATCGCGTCTTTTGGGGAGAAGCAGGGGAAGACGGGGTGAAAATCCCACTACCCAACAAAATTAAACTAACTACCCCTGCTATGCGATATTTATAGAATGATAATTTCATGAATTTTCGCTTCTCGTAAAATCTTTAGTGACGTTTACTTCACTAAAAGTTTGGTTTAAAGGAAATGTTTTTACAAAACTTTGGAAATTTGTATCAAAGTTTATGCAACTTAAATTTTCTTCAGATAAATCTTACAACAAGCTACGATTTTTTGTTAACTAGGTTAAAAGAAGGATAATGAAAAATTAAAGACGGGATAACAATCGAGCCGATACGATTTTTATTCCCAAATAAATCTGCATATGCGGCTGGTAAACTCACCGCAAAGGAGGTTTTATGAACGAAAAAGTAAAATCGGGTTCGCGGAACGTTGCAATTGTCGGTCCTTATTTAAGCGGGAAAACCACGTTATTAGAAAGTTTGCTATTTGTTACAGGAGCGATTTCCCGCAAAGGCAATGTCAAAGATGGCAATACAATAGGAGATAGTGCGGCAGAATCGCGCGATCGCCATATGAGTGTCGAGGTAAGTACAGCAAGCACTCAATACAACGATGTTCGCTTTACCTTTATTGACTGTCCGGGTTCGGTAGAATTTGCCCAGGAAACCTACAACGCTTTGATGGGAGTCGATGCAGCAATTGTAGTTTGCGAACCCATACGCGATCGCGTCCTCACCCTCGCACCTTTATTTAAATTCCTCGACGATTGGGAAATTCCCCATCTCGTCTTTGTTAACAAAATGGATCGGGCAAATATCCATGTTTTAGAAACTTTACACGCTCTCAAAGCAGTTTCCAGTCGTCCTTTGGTAGCGCACCAATACCCCATTATGCAAGGGGAACAACTAACCGGCTTTATCGATTTAGTCACAGAACAAGCTTATCAATATCATCCGGGCGCCCCTGCCGATCCGATCCCGTTTCCCGAATCTCTTAAAGAAGAAGAACACATAGCACGAGCAGAAATGCTCGAAGCCTTAGCAAATTTTGACGATCATTTACTCGAAGAACTTTTAGAAGACATCGAACCACCACAAGAAGAAATTTTCAAAGATTTAAAACTGGAATTAAGTGCAGATTTAGTTGTACCTGTTTTCTTTGGTATTGCCGAACTTGATTATGGTGTGCGACCTTTATTAGAAGCTTTATTACGCGAAGCACCCGAACCCGAAACCACCGCAGAACGCCGTTTAAAAGACCTTAAAGGCGATGGAACCGTGGCGCAGGTTCTGAAAACCTATTACACTCCCCAAGGTGGCAAACTCTCTCTAGTGCGTGTTTGGCGCGGTCAACTAAATGATGGTATTCTCCTTAACGGTGTTCGTGCTGGGGGAATTTATAGGCTCACGGGACAACAACAGAAATCGCTTCAAGAAGTTAATGCTGGGGAAATCGTCGCTTTAAGTCGTTTAGAAAATATCAAGACTGGGGATACACTTTCTTGTCAGCAGTCGAAGGAATTACCAAAAGCTGAACAATTAGAACCAGTTTATGCTTTGGCAATTACTCCCGAAAAGCGCAACGATGAAGTTAAACTTAGTGGTGCGATCGCCAAGCTTTTAGAAGAAGATCCATCTCTTGCTTGGGAACAACACGGTGATACTCACGAAGTTATTCTTTGGGGACAAGGTGAAATACATTTGCAAGTTGCTTTAGACAGACTGCACCGCAAGTATAATTTACCAATGACAACTCACTTGCCGCAAGTACCTTACAAAGAAACTATTCGCAAACCTGTGGCTTCGATTCACGGACGCTACAAACACCAAAGCGGTGGACACGGGCAGTTTGGCGATGTTTTTCTCGATATTAAACCGTTACCACGCGGTGAAGGCTTTAATTTTAGCGATCGCATTGTCGGTGGTGTCATTCCCAAACAATACATTCCTGGGGTAGAAATGGGTGTGCGGGAGTTTTTAGCACACGGTCCCTTGGGTTTCCCTGTGGTAGATGTAGCGGTAACTTTAACGAATGGTTCTTATCATAACGTTGATAGTTCCGAACAAGCGTTTAAGCAAGCTGCCCGATTAGCAATGCAAACGGGAATACCTCAAGGAGAACCCATTTTGCTAGAACCGATTCTGCATGTGGAAGTGACAACCCCCAGCGATTTTACCTCGAAAGCGCTGCAACTATTAAGTGGCAAACGAGGGCAGATTTTGGGTTATGAAGGTAGAAATGATTGGCAAGGATGGGATAATATCTCAGCTTATTTGCCCCAAGCTGAGATGCACAACTTGATAGTAGAGTTGCGATCGCTTACTTTAGGTGTCGGTTCCTTCCACTGGAATTATGACCATCTCCAAGAGGTGCCGGAAAAACTTAGCGATCGCATCGTTACTAATAGTGGTAACGGTAATGGCAAGTAATTTTGTCTCTAGCTAAAATTAACACCAGCCCGGAACTCAAAGTTCCGGGCTAATAGCTAAAGTCCAATAAATTGGACTGAGACTTTCCCAAACTTGACTACAACTCCTGTGCAAAAGGATTCGTAAACCGCACACCTTCAACTGTAGCCCCGGCTGCGAAGTCCTCGCTGTAAACTTCTTCAATTTGGTTGAGTCGCGCTGTAGCCCAAATTTGTGCGTCCCAAAACCCAAAGTGATGAATTTCCACGCCGCGAATCGCTTCTAGGGATATTAAGCGTGTAATATCGACGACATGGCAAGCAGCTAAATAGTTACGCATTCGCACCAGTGCCTCAGTCGGAGTTAAAAGCGATCGCCGAGTACGGGTTGTCGCCATAAAAAATTCTCCCATCACCTGGGTACTAATTACCGCTTTCCCAGAATGAATCAATCGGTCAACAACTGCGATCGCAATAAGCTGTTTGGTGCTATCAACAGGATCGTAAATGTAAACCAGAACATTGGTATCAAGTAAAACCCTACCGTTCATAAAGTTCTTCACGCTGCCAATCCCGACTACCAGGTTGAGCAGGTCGAGTTATGATTTCTTTTATAAATTCTTTTTCCCTTTCCCAAGCTGCGAGATTCATTTGAGGTGCAGTGATTCCACCAAGATGCAAATCAATGCAGGAGCGAATAATCTCTGCTTCACTTACACCCGCTTGTTGGGCGATCGCTTTTAGCAGATGTTCTTGACGCGGTTCTATATAAATCTGCTTGCGAATTTTGCTTGACACGATTTAACTTTTGTCTGATGTATACATTACAATATACATTAATTTAGGGAATGCGATCGCTTACTTTAGTACTTATTTGGGCTTCTAGTTGTGACGGTCAAAAATCCTTAGTGCTAAACAATCCCCGAAAGTTGTTATTGACAAATTCTTGAATCATTAAAGGGGTTGCTTTCATGCGAGCTAATGCGAAGACCCCAATCGTTGCCCCAAAAAGAACATCGACTCCTTCTAGAATTGAAATTGTCTGTGGCAGTTGCCCATCTAGCCTTGCGTGGTCTAAGTGTTCGTAAAAAAAGTTTTTGATAAAAGTAACATTTAGCTCAACTGCTTGCTGAAGTTCAGGGGTAGGAATCTCGGCAGACATCAAAAGATTAACCAGAAAGCACCCACGTCCCATACCCTTTGTGGTCGCAATTTCCACAGCGTTGTGGAAGTAATGAGCGATCGCTTTCATTCCTTATACAGCCTTGAATGGTGCGGAATATGGGTTATATTGGGAAAAAAGGAAGTAAACACTCATTACATATGTGCCTTCTGTGGTCGTCATACCAATTCTTTATTTAGCGCAGCTTCATAAAGAATTGGTATAATGAACAAAATTTTTATATCCCCTATGAGTAATGCACAATCTTGGCATATAGTCAAGCAACCTGCCGGAAATTGCGAAATCGTCCCCAGCCAAGAAGTAACTGAAGACGATAATCCAGAAATTATAGAACAATGGGGACCATTTACATCAGTTGGAGAAGCGATCGCCCGTCGGGTCGGACTGATTCGCTCAGGTAAATGTCAACCAGTGTAAAGGTAAAAGTAAAAACGCAAAAGTAAAATTCTTTTTACCCATTACCCATTACTCATTTCATTTTTCTGCCCTAGTTGTGCCTTTCCCAGCAATTTCTTTACCTAGAACTTCTATTGCTTTAGCGAATTGCGGGTCTGCTAGTGTGGCAAGTTTATCGCGATCGCGCAGCCATAATTGCTGTTTACCAGTCAAATCTACCTTGACATCTGGGTCTATTCCATGCTTATTAATATCTTTGCCACTGGGGGTATGATATTTAGCGATCGTTACTGCTAATCCCGAACCATCGTCTAGAGGACGCACCGATTGCACTAAACCTTTACCAAAGGTTTGAGTACCAACTATAACAGCACGCTTGTTGTCCTGCAACGCGCCAGAGAGGATTTCACTCGCACTAGCGGAACCTTTATCAACCAACACCACCAGCGGTTTATTCGTCAAAGCGCGTCCGTTTGCAACTTCTTTTTCTGCCTCACCCTGGCGAGGGATAGTTGAAACAATCGTACCGCTATTTATAAACATTCGGGCAATGTCCACGCTGGCGAATAATAAGCCACCTGGATTCCCGCGCAGATCCAGAACATAGCCAGCAACCTTTTTGCTTTCTAAATCTTTGATTGCGCTTTGCATTTCCTTAGCCGCATTAGCGCTGAACTGGTTCAAGCGAATATATCCGGTGTTGCCTGCTGGTGTTTGCTTTTGGGAATACTTCACCGGATGGATTTCAATCACTGCGCGTTTAATTTTAAAATCTTTTTGTTGACCGTTACGCTCAACACTTAAATTTACCGAAGTATTTGGTTCACCACGAATTAAGGATACTGCCTGATTAGTATCCATTCCCTTAGTTGATTTACCATCAATTGTGAGGATTTTGTCCTTTGCCAGAATTCCAGCCTTAAAAGCCGGTGTATCCTCAATTGGAGCAATCACAACCAACTGCTTCGTTTTTTCATCTTGACTAATTGTGATGCCTATGCCGATCAATTCGCCAGAGGTGTCCACTTGCATATTCTTGAACTCCTGAGGGTCCATAAACCGGGTGTAGGGATCATCTAGCTTTTTCAGCATTTCCCGAATGGACTTGTAAGCTTCCTGCTTAGTGGTGTAAGACTTGCTCAAGTACTCACGACGAACAGCCTGCCAATCTAACTTATTAAAAGTACCGTCTACATATTGGCGTTGAACAATTTGCCAAACTTCGTCTACCAATTCTTTGGGACTTTCTTTAAATAAAGCCTGTCCTTGGGAGTGAATGCCAAGACTAGTAACAGCAATTGTGGTTAACGTTACTGCCGTAGCACCCAAAACAAGTCCATTTCTTGTAATCACCATAATGACAGCTGTGCGGCTAAGGAAAAAATATATTCAGTATGCTCAATCTAACACAGGGTATCACTGTAAAGACCGGACATGTCTTCTTCTTTCATAAAAATGATTTACAATCCGGTTTTTCTGGGGATTGGGGACTAGTCTCCAATCCCCAGTCCCTAATTTATTTACGGTTCTACCCAGCGATCGTCTGCTTTAATCAGATTAATTAACTCCTCCACACCTTTATCTTCTGGTACTTTTTTGATTTCTTCTCTCCCTCGATAGAGAGAAATATAACCAGGAGTTTTGCCGACATAACCATAGTCAGCATCAGCCATTTCTCCCGGACCATTGACAATGCAACCCATAACAGCAATATCTAGACCAGTTAGGTGTTTGGTTGCTTCCCGGACTTTGTGCAGCACTTCTTCTAAATTAAACAAAGTACGTCCGCAAGAAGGACAAGCGACGTACTCCACCATCGTCTTCCGCAATCCTAAAGCTTGCAAGATGCTGTAACAGACGGGAATTTCTTTTTCTGGTGCTTCAGTCAAAGAGACTCGAATTGTATCGCCAATGCCATCAGCTAGCAAAGTCGCGATACCCGCAGTGGACTTAATCCGTCCGTATTCACCATCACCAGCTTCTGTTACACCCAAATGTAAAGGATAATTCATACCGAGTTCGTCCATGCGCTTTGCCATTAGACGATAGGCAGCTATCATCACAGGCACTCGTGAAGCTTTCATGGAAATAACCAAATTATGGAAATCCAAAGATTCACAGATGCGAATGAATTCCAAAGCAGATTCTACCATTCCTTCTGGGGTGTCGCCGTAGGTAAATAGCATCCTTTCGGCTAAAGAACCGTGATTTACGCCGATTCGCATTGATTTACCTTGGTCGCGCAAAGAAACTACTAGAGGTTCTAGAGTTTCGCGCACTTTTTCGCCGATTTCATCAAATTCCGTTTTGGAGAATTCGCTTCTATTAGCACTTGGCTTTTCAAACACATATAAACCAGGATTAATCCGTACTTTTTCGATGTGTTTGGCGACTTCCAAGGCAATTTTCATACCGTTGTGATGCACATCAGCAACAATGGGTACGTCTTGGTAAGTTTTAATTAATTTTTGTTTAATTTCTGCCAATGCTTTCGCATGAGCCATACTTGGTACTGTGACTCGGACAATTTCGCAGCCAATTTCGTGCAAACGACGAATTCCGGCTACAGAACCATCAATATCAAGTGTGTCTTCATTAATCATTGACTGCACCACCACCGGAAAGCTGCCCCCAATGGTGACATTGCCAACTTTCACAGGACGGGTTTTGCGTCGCTTAATAGTTGTGTCAAAAGAGGCTTGACTAGGTGCAGTGTTGGAAGTAGTTGGTGTTGGTAAGGTTTGCATAACCTCTTAGGTAAATTTGCTGTAGCTAAAATATCAGATTAAAAAAATCTCTGTTTCCCAGATTGCCACACATAGGGCTTTTTTTCGACTACATACTCAAAAAAAACAGAAATTTGTCCAGGAAAAGAAGTGCAAAGAAAGAGAAGTTAGAAAAAATAAGTTGAAATAATCGGCGTTGCAATTGAGATTAGCTTAAGTTCAAGCGATCGCCTGATTAGTTTGGTTATGACTACCACTACTCAACCTCAATGATTGTACGTGTCAATCAGCAATTCTCATAATTGATTTTATTTCTTTAAGTGCCCCTGGGATAAAAACCGCATCCAAGTATCCAATGCATCTTTTAGATTTCGCCGTATTTGTATAAATAATAAAAACGTACCATTATAATCAAAAATAATATTTTAGCCCTAGACCGCTACACTTAACCTTGACAAGGAGTGGACAGCCTTGTTTTAAAGATCCACAATACGATAGCGAGTCACTCAGAGTCAGGGGGTCCATATTTGTCACTCGGATTGACCCTCCCTGCATCGCGATCGCTTCACCGCTGTTTGCAATTCCACCGATAACCAATCATCGAACTGCGGATAAACTGGCAACCTCGGCACAACTTCCCAGCCTGCGTGCTGTAAAATTTCTTGCAATGCCTCCACTTGAAGATGCAGATAATCGGGATTTACTTCATCTTTTGGTCCAATTCCCCCTAAATCCCTTGCCCCAGCTTCTATACAAGCGAGTAACCACCGGTCATCTTTGACTAAATTCGGTGGAATTTGGATGGTAATATCTGCCGGGAGAATTTGACGTGCCTTAAAAACGACTTCTGGTAATTTATACAGGTCAAAGCTAGGTGCATCAAACGTTTGCTGATATCCGGGACTGTGCGGTTGCAAGATGACTTCTTGGATGTGATGGTAACGCTGATGCAAGCGATTTATAGCTTCTAATGTTTCCCACCAATCATCCTCAGTTTCTCCTATTCCCAGTAGTAACCCTGTCGTAAAAGGAATTTGTAACTCACCGGCACACTCTAATTGTTGCAAACGCACTTCGGGTACTTTACTTGGTGCGTATTTATGCACTGTATTTAACAATACTGGGTTTAATTGCTCTAACATCAACCCCATAGATACATTAACAGTCTTTAATTTTTGCATCTCTTCATAACTCAGCACTCCCGCATTGGTGTGCGGCAGAAACCCCATTGAAAGTGCCAATTCACACAAATCATAAATTCGCTGAAACCAGGCTTGACGCCGTGATGAAGACGGATGTACCTCACCACTGAGTATCAGTATTTCACAAACATCTTTGCTTTGAAGTTGTTTTAAAAGACTTTCTGCCGCTGATAAAGTCATCCAGGGACTTTTGCCCGAATCTGTCCGAAAGTTGCAGTAAGTACAGCGATTAAAGCACTCATATGTCGGAACGATTGTATAAGCAGGGCTATAAGTAACTGTGGGTGAATGAGAAATTTGCATAAAAAAACAGAACGTAATAATTCACATATATATAAGTTAGTCCTCGATTACCTCAAACTTGTGCTTAGGTAGGTACGCAAAAATATTTATATAATTGCGAAAGCCCCAAACCGCAAGCGAATTGCTTCTCCTTCTCCTGTCGGAGACGCTACGCGAATAAAGACGCACTCGCGTTCGTTCCTCTCTACGAGACGCTAAGAGACGTTCCTCAGGAACGTCTCTACGATATGAAAAGCGTCTTTTGGTCAACCGGGGGGCGCTTTATAAGCGGTAAATCGCTTATTACGAGCTATTTTGTGGCTTTGATTAATTGCAAACTTCCACCGGCAGTTAAAGTGCGATCGCATTCTCGAAATCCTGTCTCTGTCAGCAATGCAGGTAAATCGGTTTTCAACAACTGCCAAGCTGTCTCTGTCTCAAACAATAGCAAAAACAGCGACAACCCAGGCACAAATAGCGGGTTTGTGGGATTATGAAAATCCACTAATGTAAATATCCCACCTGGTTTTAGCACTCGATAAACTTCTTTAATAATTTGTCGCAATTGCCCAGACTGCATTTCGTGTAAGGCGACGCTAGTATGTACAACATCAAACTCATTATCTGCAAACGGCATTTTCTCGGCAAAAGCTTCCACATACTCCGCTTGCGGCACATTCTGCCTTGCCCGTTTTAAAGATAGCGGTGAAGCATCCAATCCTGTTACATTTTGTGAATATTTGACTAAGATTTGTGTCGCTTGACCGCTACCGCAACACAAATCTAAAACTTTAGTACCTGATTCAATCGTTAAGCCTTGCATTGCAAGCTGTCGGAAACGCGCTTCACCACCGACGCTTAAAGCTGCCAAGCGCGATATAGCATCATATAACCATTGATAGCGGTAACTCCAATCCCGGAAAATTGTTGCCATTGTTTCCACCCTTCCCGTTAGCCTTTATATTTAATAAAGATATATTGTTAACATTAGTAAAAAATCTGAAAAGATTGGGGGAATGTAATTGCTATGGATCGTGTAGGCGTTTTATTACTCAATCTGGGTGGTCCAGATAAATTGGAAGATGTCGGACCATTTCTGTATAATCTGTTTTCCGATCCAGAAATTATTCGTCTACCCTTTAGTTGGTTGCAAAAACCTCTGGCATGGTTGATTGCTTCAAGACGAACTCAAAAATCTCAAGAAAACTACAAGCAAATTGGTGGTGGTTCTCCATTGCGACGGATCACTGAAGCGCAAGGAGAAGCTTTAAAAGAACAATTACAAGCCTTGGGACAAGAAGCGAAGATATATGTAGGAATGCGTTACTGGCATCCTTATACCGAAGAAGCGATCGCCCAACTTATCCAAGACAACATTGAACATGTAGTAATTCTACCTCTTTACCCCCAATTTTCCATCAGTACCAGTGGTTCTAGCTTTCGGCTGTTAGATAAACTCTGGCAAGAAGACCCAAAACTTCAGCGGATTTCATACAAGGTTATTCCCTCTTGGCACAAACAACCAAGCTACCTGCAAGCAATGGCAGAACTAATAACTCAGGAACTCAATCAATTTCCCAATCCCGACTCTGTTCATATCTTCTTCAGCGCTCATGGTGTTCCCAAAAACTACGTTGAAGAAGCAGGAGACCCCTACCAGCAAGAAATTGAGGAATGTACTGCTTTAATCATGCAGACCCTCAATCGATCAAATGAACACACTTTAGCTTACCAAAGTCGCGTTGGTCCGGTAGAATGGCTGCAACCTTACACTGATGATGCACTTCCAGAACTAGGCGCAAAAGGTGTGAAAGATTTGGTCGTTGTCCCGATCAGTTTTGTCTCAGAACATATCGAGACATTACAAGAAATTGATATTGAGTATCGGGAACTTGCAGAGGAATCAGGAATTGAAAACTTCCGTCGCGTACCGGCTCCCAATACTCATCCATTGTTCATTAGAGCTTTGGCAGATTTAGTTCTAGAGGCACTCGCATCTCCCAGTCTGAAGCTTTCACAAGTCTATCAGATGAAGAAAAAGGTGAGAATTTACCCACCAGAGCGTTGGGAGTGGGGTTTAACTACTAGTGCGGAAGTTTGGAATGGTCGTATCGCCATGCTAGGCTTTATTGCCTTAGTTTTCGAGCTAATTACTGGTCACGGTCTGCTACATATGATAGGTCTTTTGTGAAAGATAAATAATAAAAGCAGGACTTACGCAGAATAATAGACAAAGGTCGTGAAAATGAACTATGCCTTGTCCAGAACCCTTGTAGAGACGTAGCATAGACAAAGGTCGTGAAAATGAACTATGCCTTGTCCAGAACCCTTGTAGAGACGTAGCAATGCTACGTCTCTACATTGATTGTCACTCCTATGTCTAATGAGAATCCCCTTGGCACGTTTTGCAAGGAAGCCTGTGGCATCGCTCTACAGAAATTATTCATTAAGGCTTACTATTCTTGGTTCCCGCTTGGTCTACAGGTAGAAGACTTCAATGCATTAAACGAGTAAAGTCTTAGTTACATAGCTGAAGGAGGGGTAAAGATTTTCTCCTACCTAATTCATGCTGTGCAATATATGTAACTTGACTAAGTAGTAATTATGCGTTGGCAAATAGGTCGTCGGAGCGAGAACGTAGAGGATCGCCGTGGCTCGCGGATTTCCGCTCCTGTGGTGGGTGGGGGTATTGGAGCAGTGATTTTATCGCTGGTGGTAGCGCTTCTGGGCGGCGATCCGAGTGTAATTTGGCAACAGGATGGCACACAAAGCGATCGCCCGACTACTGAATCACCTCGGACAACTCAAGCTCAAGATAAAATGAGTGATTTTGTCTCTGTGGTGCTAGCTGATACAGAAGATACATGGAGCAGTATATTTAGACAACAGGGAAACACCTACGTAGAACCGAAATTAGTTCTTTATTCGGATGCCGTTAAGTCTGCTTGTGGATTTGCGCGATCGGCAGTTGGTCCATTTTATTGTCCGCGAGATCAAAAAGTCTATATTGACTTGAGTTTTTACCGCGATCTGAAAAATAAATACCAAGCACCAGGAGATTTTGCCCAAGCATATGTAATTGCTCACGAAGTTGGGCATCATGTTCAAAATTTACTCGGTATTTCTGATAAAGTTCAAGGGTTGCAAAACCAGGTAGGTGAGGTACAAGCAAATCAGCTTTCTGTCAAGTTAGAATTACAAGCAGATTGTTTTGCTGGAGTTTGGGCAAATCATGCCGAGCGATCGCGACAAATTCTTGAAGAAGGTGACATCGAAGAAGCGCTAAATGCAGCGAGTAGCATTGGTGATGATCGCCTACAAGAACAAGCTAGAGGTTATATTGTACCAGAATCTTTTACGCATGGTTCCTCGGCGCAACGGGTTAGCTGGTTCAAGCGGGGTATTCAAACGGGTGATCCCAAGCAATGTAACACCTTTGCCAGCGCAAGTAGATAGTTAGCAATTATATTATCAAAACTTACGCAAATTAATTAAAAAACGAACCACAGAGGCACAGAGTTCGCAGAGGAATGAGGAAGAGAGAATTTTTGCGTCCTAATTATGTCCGGTTAATCACACACGTTGTAGAGACGTTCCGGCACACATTGTAAAGACGTTCCGGTGGAACGTCTCTAAGAAAGTTGGTGTTAATTTATCGATATGATATTAGTAGTTTATCGAGCAACTAACAATTACCAAATAGTTGTTAAATACCCAACCTTTGATAAACCTCCTCTAAATGCTTCAGATGCTGCTGTGGATCGAAACATTCCGCAATTTCTGCTGGTGATAACTTTTGTGTCACACGAGGTTCTTTGCTAATTAAATCGTGAAAATTGCCTTCTGGTTTATTCCAAGCTGCATGAGCGCTTTCTTGGACAATTTTATAAGCTTCTTCTCGCTTCATGCCTTTTTCTATTAAAGCAAGTAGCACTTTCTGACTAAAGACTACACCACCATAGCAATTGAGATTTCGCTCCATATTCTCAGGATAAACCAAGAGGTTTTTCACTAAGTCGATGGTTTCTCTTAGCATGAAATGTGTCAAAATGCAAGTATCGGGAAACATTACCCGCTCAACGGAACTGTGGGAAATGTCCCGTTCATGCCAAAGTGCGACATTTTCCAAAGCTGCCACAGTATGACTTCTGATCATGCGTGCCATTCCGGTTAATCGTTCGGAACGGATGGGGTTACGCTTGTGTGGCATAGCTGAGGAGCCTTTTTGCCCTTTGGAGAATAATTCTTCAACTTCGAGAACGTCTGTTCTTTGTAAGTTGCGAATTTCTACAGCAAAGCGTTCGATGGAGGCGGCAATTAAAGCTAATTGTTGCACATAATCGGCATGGCGATCGCGTGAAATAACTTGAGTTGATGCGGTATCGGGTTGTAGTCCCAACTTAGAACAAGCGATCGCTTCCACACGGGGTTCGATATTCGCATAAGTTCCCACCGCACCGGAGATTTTCCCCACAGCGATCGTTACTTTGAGAATTTTCAACCGTTCTTGATGGCGCAACATTTCTGCTAACCATCCAGCTAGTTTAAAACCAAAAGTAATCGGTTCAGCGTGAATTCCGTGCGATCGTCCAGCCATCACCGTATAACGATGTTCTCTTGCCTTTTCGCGAATGCTTGTAATCAAATCTTCCACACCTTGCAACAACAAATCAAGACTTGCTATTAATTGCAAAGCTAAAGCCGTATCCAGCACATCCGAACTAGTCAAACCTAAGTGAATATAACGTCCTGCATCACCAACATATTCATTTACATTTGTTAAAAAAGCAATCACATCGTGGCGGACTTCCGCTTCAATTTCTAGCACCCTCTTTGGGTCAAAATTCGCCTTTGCCTTAATTTCCTCAACAGCTTCCGTAGGAATGTAACCTAATTCAGCTTGAGCCTCACAAACAGCGATTTCTACTTGCAACCACGTTTTTAACTTATAAGCTTCCGTCCACAAATTGCCCATTTCCGGCAAGGTATAACGCTCAATCACAGTCTGCCACAGAGTTCAACCGTCATATTTTACAGTTTTACAGCAAAAGTGTTGTAGAAAAAAATATCACTTAAGCGCCAACAACGGACTATTATTAATCGAAGTTCTCAATTAACTACAAGTATATTCACTCATATTACTGTCTTACCTGCTTTTTGTTGAGGTAAAAGACTACTTTTATTATCAGCCGCTATGACACTAATGCTACCGTCAGACTCTAAATACGCCTTTTTCACATCAGCTAAAAACTCTACACCCTGCTGACGTAATTGGCTCATCAACTCATCTTCTGTAATCAGTTCTTGTTCCAAATGGCGCAATATTAGACGCCCATTTTTTACCAGCAGCAAAGGTGGGGGATTAAGAAACTGTTGAAACTTAGGAAGTTTGTAGCCTAACCAATTGAGCAAATAGCTCCAAAAAATAACAGTTCCTACTAAAATTGCTCCCTCGGTAATTGATGTATAACTGCTTGCCATTGCATTTTGGGCAGCTTCAGCAAATAATACAACCACTAGCAAATCGGGTATTCCGAGGGTTCCCATTTGTCTGCTGGGGAGAAAACGTAACACTGTGAACAGTGCAAGGTATACCAGCGAACCTCTAACAATCAGTTCCACCACGCTCATGCTGGGGACAAAAATTGCTTGCCAATTGATTGAGAACCATTCGTGCATTATCACTATCAGGTGAGTAAACATAAATATTTAGCTTTTAGTTATAAAAATCATTAATTTCTGTTTTTTCGTTTTAAGCGCTTGGCTTGTGTGAGTTTCCCAAATAGACGATTAATAAAATTAGAATTTCTTTTTTTTGCCGATGGTTCCTCAGTATGCTTGGATTTCATCCCTAGATTAGCGCGAGTCTTATCAGTCATGGGGATAGCATTTTTATCTGGGACAATTTGTGAGCCGTATTTTCTTGCGTAAACTTGGGTAAACTCAGCACCGAAAAAGAGAATTTGGGCAGCATAATAAACCCAAGCGATGACAACTACTATTGAACCTGCCGCACCGTAAGTTGAACCGAAACTGCCGTTTCCCAAATACTGCCCTAAAACAAACCTGCCGAGGGAAAATAAAAGTGAGGTAAGAGCAGCTCCAATCCAAACATCACTCCAGGTAATTTTCACATCTGGCAGAACTTTAAAAATTAGCCCAAACAGCACCGTAGTGATTGCAAAACCAAGTAAGAAATTGACTATCTGCCAAATAAAATCAATACCTGGTATCAAGTTGTTAAAGTAACCAACTAACCCTGCCAACACTCCACTAATTACCAGGGACACGAGAAGTAAAAAGCCGATACCCAGCACCATCGCAAACGACAAAAAGCGAGTGCGAACCATGTTTTTCACAGCGCGTCCTGGTTTGGGCTGTACTTCCCAAATAGTATTTAAAGCATCTTGTAGTTCAGTAAATAGACCAGTGGCACCAAATATTAGAACTACGATACTAATTATCGAAGCGATCGCACCCTGTTTTGGTTGACTGGCATTTTTAATGGCTTCTTGGATGACTGTTGCCCCAGCATCACCAACTAAACCTTGAATTTGTGCGAAAATTTGACCACTTGCGGCTTTTTCTCCAAATACTGCACCAGCGATCGCAATTACAACAATTAGCAACGGTGCTATGGAAAATATTGTGTAATAAGCTAACGCTGCCGATAACCGCGAGGCTTTATCATTACTCCATTCTTGAAATGTCTCTTGGAATAGCTCCAAAATTGCCTTCACATTCATCAACAAATCTCCTTTGGTCAGTATCTTGCTTTACTCTGACTTAATTTATACCCAATCTCTTAAACCGCCACATCTGCCAGAAGACGTTTTTCTCGCGTCCTTGAGGCAGAATTGCAGTTTAATACAATAGAGACCTAGTTTAACTATGCATTGCCTGAAACCCTTGTAGAGACCTTACATGTAACGTCTCTACATTTGTCTAATTAGACTTCATAGATGAACGAATCGCACAAAGCCAGATTTATCTGTAGAATTTCTCAACTTTTCCGTAAACAGCGTAAAACTAGATGTAGATTGTAATAACCGCAATACTACTGAGGATAAACATTTACAGGGTGGTTGACTACTTGATTAAAACAGTAGATATAACTATACAATCATAAACTTATCATGCGTACTTTAGGATTTACTCAGCGCTTTTTTCTATTGGTTACTCCTTTGATCGCTAGTTCTAGCTTAGTAATCTCACCCACTCAAGCTGCTACACTAGCTTCATCTCAGGGAGAATTTTCTTTAAAAAATTTCAGTCTTGACCCGGAAGTAACCGCAACTGTAAATAATGCTAACATCTCACTAAATGGCGAAGTATCAGCCACCAATAATGCAAACATAGATTTTCTGCTTGAACCACCAAAAGTAATTAATAAATCTTTAAGTCAAGCCTTTGGTGAAAATAAAAATTATTTAGGATTGGCAAACGCTGAAGGTAAAGTTTTAGGTAACTTTTTTGTAGATGCTGGTGAATCTTTTTCTGTAGACTTTACAGCATTTTTAGACTTGCAAACATCAATAGATAAACCAGCAGCAGAGAATGCCAAGGCAAGTGCAGATATTTCTTTTTTGTTATATGACACAACTGATATTACCAACTCAAATCTTTTAGATGACTTTTTTGCTCAGTTTTTATCGGACACCAAGCCTAACATCAAAAAAACTCCTTTAGATTTCTTTTACCTTAATGCAAATTTAAATTCTTTCAATGATAATGATTTTATTAAAAGTCGAAAAAGCGAATATATCACTTTATCTAATCAAGATACTCAGTTGAATTTTGGTGGTAAGGCAGAATCGGCAACAGCTTTATTTACAGGTTCTTTAAAACGCTCTTTTGCCACTCCCACAAATTTAACTTTCATCCAAGTTAGAAGAACTCAGGTCAAAGTTTCAGTACCTGAACCCTCGACTAGTCCAGCTTTACTTTTTTTATGTGCCTTAGTTGCGGTTGCTACTAAAGGTAGACAAAAGCGAATGGAATTCGCGGCTACACAAACAAAGTCCACCTTCGTGGACTAAGAATCAAGAGTTTTTAACCCACGGAGGTGGGTTTTGCCTGTGTAGTTGCGGTTTCTAACCGCTGTTTCACTTTGAGAATGCGATCGCTTGCTCTTGCCGATAAGTCTAATTTTTGGCATTTCTAACAAATATTGCGCTGCTTCAATATGATATTGTGGAAGTTCCAAAACAGACATCACAAGATTGCTATTGCATTCTATCGATTGTGCGATACTGAATTGCTTCTGCGACATGATTTGCTTTGAGGTCATCATCTCCTGCCAAATCTGCAATTGTACGTGCTACTTTGAGAATGCGATCGCTTGCTCTTGCCGATAAACCTAATTTCTTAATTGCGGCTTCTAACAAATTGCGACTAACATCATCTAACTTACACCATTTGTGCAGATGACCGCTCTGCATATGTGCATTGCAACGCAGATTGATTTCATCTTTGAATCGATTTGCAGTTCTTTCTCGCGCTTGTTGTACCCTCTCCCGCACACTTGCAGATGATTCTCCTGTGGGTTGTTGAGTAATTTCCTCTGCCTTCAAGCGATTAACCGCAACTTGCAAATCAATTCTATCCATCAACGGACCCGAAAGTTTTGCCCAATATTGTTCTCTTTGTCGTGGCGAACACGTACACTGTTGAATAGTATCGCCATAATAACCGCAAGGACAAGGATTTGTACTTGCCACCAATGTAAACTGTGCGGGAAACGTTACCGATTGTCTCGTGCGGGAAATCGTTACATAGCCATCTTCCAAAGGTTGACGGAGAAATTCCAACACATCACGTTTAAATTCTGTTAACTCATCCAAAAAAAGTATACCAAAATGTGCTAAAGATATTTCTCCAGGACGGGGAAAACTACCACCACCAACCAGCGAGGGACCAGAAGCTGAATGGTGAGGACTGCGAAAAGGGCGATCGCGTACCAAAGAACCGCGATTTTTCAACAACCCAGCCACCGAATGAATCCGCGTCACCTCCAAAGCCTCAGCGAAAACCAAAGGTGGTAAAATCGTCGGTAAGCGTCTAGCTAACATCGTTTTACCACTACCAGGGGGTCCAACAAAAATTAAATTGTGTCCCCCCACTGCGGCAATTTCTAAGGCACGACGAGCATGTGCTTGTCCCTTAACATCCTTCAAATCTGCACTGCTAAAGGAATCTAAAGGCTTTCCAGCGGATGTCTGTATTGTACTATCAAACTGTACAGGTTTATAAGAACTTGGATTATTTAAAAAATGTGCCACATCAGATATATTATTAAAGCCATAAACCTTCAATCCTTCAACCACAGCAGCTTCCTGTGCATTATCAGCCGGGACAACTAAACCTGCAATTCCCATCTTTTCAGCAGTCGCAGCGATGGGTAAAACACCGGCAACAGCGCGTAAACTTCCATCTAGCGAAACTTCTCCTAAAAAAAGATAATCTCCCAACAATTGAGCGCTGATTTGTTCTGAAGCTGCCAAAATCCCCACACTGATAGGTAAATCAAAACAAGGACCTTCCTTGCGTAAATCAGCCGGGGTCAGATTTATGACAATTTTTCGCATGGGAAAGGCAAAACCCGCATTTTTCAAAGTTGCCTTTACTCTTTCTTTTGATTCCTGTACAGCAGCATCGGGCAATCCTAACACGACAATTCCCGGCAAACCCCCCGATACATCGACTTCTACACCTACTTTAACAGCATCGATGCCGACAATTGATGCACTCCAAACTCTCGCAAGCATATATTCCCTACAACGGTTATTAAGTAATGTATCAACCAGCGTTGAGGATGACTTCAATTTCATCCTGTATCTGCGTCAATTGCTGACGCTGTTGGTAAATCCAAGCTTTTTCAGCTTCGCGGTGTTCTGGTGTTTCTTGCTGATATCGCTGTTGTTGCTCTAGGAAGTCATTGTAAAATGCGATCGCTTTTGTCATAGTTTCAGTCGCTAATTTAATTCTGTCATCAAAAATGGCTGTGATAAAGTTCTCAATCTTTGCAGAAACCGTGTCTTTAAACTTCACAACGTCTTCCCAGTTAATATCACCCCAACCTTGCTCTACCAAAGCTTTTAAATATGGGCTAACACTCGTTTTCAATCCTAAATGATATTTAGGTAAATGTTCTATAGGATTATTAAATTTGTTTTCAATTTCAATAAATATCAAATTTATCTGCTTATTTAACTCAGCTTTTTTCTGCTGGTCTAGCATATTGAGATAGTACTGGCATGATTCTAAATTAATCTTTAGAACTTCTTGACAAACCAAAATTAATTCTTCTTTGATTATTTTGGCTATTTCTTCATCTAACTTGTCTACTTCTGACTTCATTTCATTAGTGAAACCCTTTTTATCATCCCAACTGACTCCTTTCTTTTGCTGACCTTTTGCATCAATAAACCATTTCTTTTTCAAGTAATCAGTGCGTTTATCCCAAGATTCTTTAGCTTCTTTGACTGCTTCATTTTTACAGTTATTTCCTAGTTGTCTAATTTTAATCGAACGTCCACTAATCTCCCCAAGCTGTTCCCATATTTCATCTTTTGCTGCTGACGCAATCATTGGCTTGCTCTGCCAAACATTCTCAGCACGGTATAGATCATTAGAACATACTAAAATTAACTGCTTGAGTTTAGTAGCGGATTGTTTGAGTTCTTCAATACACGGTTTAACTGAGTTACTCAGACTTGTGGCAGATTGCTTAATTTCTAAAGAATTATGCTCATCCTTCAACAGTTGTTCAACGGATTGGGTAATATTCTCAAATGTGTTGAAATAGTTATTCATGCTTTCCTAGAATGGTGATCCAGGGTTATTTCATTCTCATCTAGTTTGCCTCAGAATGAATTCTGAGTCTAATAGCGAAAGTCGTCTAAAGACGACTGAGAAAAAGTTATAGTCCGTTAAAACGGACTTTAGCTATTAGCCCGGAACTTCAGTTCTGGGCAGTTTCTGTTTAGAACAAAATAGCCCTGATGGTAATCTGATATAGTTGCTCGTAATTTAATATGCCCAGATTTAACTGAAACTAACTACGTAAAAACACCGTTATCTTTGCCAATAGGACAAGCTAGGCTGTAAAAAATTATCTTCAAACCCTTTAAAAATATGCTGTTTCAGTTTGCTCCGGCAATCCAAGCGCTAATTAACTCTGGTAACTATGAGATTGTTCGTAATGCAGTTACAGGTCAATTACTGGGCATAGTTAGAGACAAAGCAACAGGTAAATTTGTCGCTCAGGCAGTTAGTCTTGCAACCAACGTAATTGGTTCTCCTGTTAACCCTTTATTTGCCCCTGTACAGGTAGTTATGGGTGGCTTGCAGATGGTTCAAACTCACCTGGGCTTTCAAAAAACCTACACAATGCTTAACGCGCTCCAGAACAGTGTAGGAATTTTACAAGCAACTACAGCAGTGATAGGTGTTGGAACTGTAGCAGGTGTAGCCTTATCAGCCGTAAACCTGCACCAAACCTTGAAACTGAGGGAAGATGTGAAGCTGCTGCGGTTGGAAGTCAAGGACGGCTTTATTGATATGAAACAAGCCTTAAAAGACCAAGGAGCAGAAATTTTAAAACACATTGACCAGGTTGCCCAGGATATTGAGTTTAAGCATCATCGCACAATTCTAGCTCAGGCTTATGGACACTTTATTGAGGCAGTTAACTGGCTCCGAAATACATTAAAGTTACCAGATGCAACTGACAGAAATGCGGCTCTTGTCGGTGTACAAGGAATGTTATATAAGGCTCTCGCAGATTATAACAATCCACAATTATATAATGATATCTGTGCTGCTGGAAAACTGCGTAGATTCGAGTGCGCTTGGGCAATTGACCAGACAATTACCTTGACATATCAATTGCGGGGTGCATATGAAGTAGTCAGCGATCGCCTTTCAATTCTCCAAGATAAAGTCCGTCAACAGAGCCTTAGTTTAATTGCTCTCTGTAAAACAGATGATGAGCTTGATTTTCTCTTCCCTGAGATTGCGCGGATTTGCGACCATGATTTAGCCGTACTAAACTCGTGGCAAAATAATGTAAATTGGAAGCGCTTACTGCCTCCATCAGAAATAAAACTGCTTCAAAGTGCTAATTTTGATACTTCAGAAGTTAGTGTTGACAGTGATGCGATCGCTGATCCAAGTGCCGATTCAATACCCCCAGAACTATTACTTTATGAGAAATTGAAGCAAAAATCTCATTCAGCATCTCTGCGAGATCAGCTAAAATTTATGTTGAAGCCTAATTTACGTCAAGGGCATGAATCCTACATTAGTCAGCAAGCAACAGCATCTGGATATAAAGCTTTAGCCCCCTCAAACTGGGAAGAAATACCAGATTTCACTGTAGCCAACCTCTACTGGTACTTCAAACATCAACAACCACTAGCCTCATAATACGAATTCTCCGCGTACCTTTGCGCTTACCTTCGCGCTACGAGTGCGTTTAAATCTTAACCCTCAATTAATTTTACGCAAAGCGAAATACAAAACATGACAGAATTTGTAGCAGATGAGCAGGTAAATCAGCATGAGTGAAACCACAGACACAATTTTCGGTAAAATTATCCGTCGCGAAATTCCCGCAGACATTGTTTATGAGGATGATTTAGCGATCGCATTCAAAGACGTTCAACCCCAAGCACCGGTTCACATCCTCGTTATTCCCAAAAAACCAATTGTCAAACTGGCTGATGCCGAAGAAAGCGATCGCAATCTT
>CASBQC010000280.1 GCA_949127805.1 Nostocales cyanobacterium PMM_0081 | reverse complement strand
GGGAGTGGGAGAGTGGGGGAGTGGGAGTAATTTTGAATTGTTCTTCCCCCCCTCTCCCTTTCCTCCTCTCTCCCCCTCCTCATTTAAGTCAGACAAGCGCGGAAATCTTCTCTCAGCTTGGCTTCGTCGAGATTGCGACCGATGAAGACAAGTTGGTTTTTGCGGGTTTCGTTGGGTTTCCAAGGGCGATCGCCTTTACCATCAAACAACATATGCACGCCTTGGAACACAAATCGGTTATCTTCCCCAGCGATATTCAAAATACCTTTCATCCGGAAGATATCTGTTCCTTGAGTACGTAATAACTCTGAGAGCCAATTGTTTAATTTTTCCCCATTGACTGCGCCACTTTCCACCAAAGCTACAGAATACACGCTTTCATCATGTACGTGGGTATCTTCACCTAAGAAATTCGGGTCAATTTCTAAAGCGCGATTTAAATCAAAGGCTTTTACACCCAATAAAGCGTCCATTCCTAACTCAGAGTTGTGGGTACGGTGGATTTTAGCGATCGCATTCATCGACCGAATCCGCTTCTCTAATTCATCCAACTCTTCTGGTGCTACTAAATCAGTTTTATTTAACAAAATCACATCCGCAAAGGCAATTTGCTCTTGTGCTTCGTCTGCGTCCCAATGTTGCCAGATATGTTTAGCATCGACAACTGTCACCACTGCATCCAAAGACAGCAAGCTTTGCATATCTTCATCAACAAAGAATGTTTGAATCACAGGTGCGGGGTCTGCTAATCCAGTAGTTTCAATTACCAAATGGTCAAATTTGTCACGCCGCTTCATCAAATTGCCGATGATGCGAATTAAGTCACCCCTTACTGTACAACAGATGCAGCCGTTGTTCATTTCAAAAATTTCTTCATCTGCATCGATAATTAATTGATTATCAATGCCTACTTCTCCAAATTCATTGACGATGACAGCGACTTTCTTGCCGTGTTCGTAGGTGAGGATGTGATTGAGAAGTGTTGTTTTCCCCGCACCCAGGTAGCCCGTAAGAACGGTTACAGGCACTGTATTCGGTGTTTCCGTAAACATACTCTAAATGCCTTTTTCTTATTTAATGATAATCATTATCTGTCTATGATAGCGCCTTTAAGAAGGGTAAGACTTCTTGAAGAACTACTCCTGGGTATTCTTCATGCAGTCCCAGAGATCCGGGAATTATGGCGCTTTTAACACCTGGTAAAGCTGCTAAAGCTTCCATATCTGCTTTTGATTTGGGGGGACTAGATTCGCCAATTATCACCATCAGCGGCACAGACAAGCGCTTTGCAAGTGCGAGAAAATCAGCTTGGCTGTGTACTGCGTCGAGGTTGCCGGTGACGAAAGCTGCGGGAGCAAATCTTGCACCTGGCTTTTGAGTGTTGCGCCACTTATGCTGAATGAAGCTGGGTGTGAGTATAGCAGGATCGGCGTAAACGTGGCGACGATACATCAAACTTAAGAAAGATGGCGTAGTGTTGAGCTTGTAGAGAGCTTGACCGAGAATAGGCGATCGCACTAATCCTCTAAACATACCCGCAATCTGCTGACTTGCCCCCATTGTCGGCAAAGGACCCCTCCAAGTCGGTGCTAACAACACAACAGCAGAAACAATATCTGGCTGATTAACAGCTAATTGCAGCACATAACCAGCAGCATGTCCAGCCCCAATTACTGCAATTGGCGTATTAAAAATAGATTTAACAAAATCTTGCAGAAATTGGTGATATAATTCAGGTTGGTAATCTAAACTGGCGCGTGACGATTCCCCAAAACCAAGCCAATCTACAGCGACAACTTGAAAATGTGGAGATAAAAGCTTGGCAAGTTCGCCCATTTCCGATCGCATGGAAACAGTACTGAAAGCTGGAAGCAATAATATCGGGGAACCTGTACCCAAAGTTTCATAAACAACCCGCAGTTGCTGGTTTTCCCAGTTCCAGAAATATTCTTGAACTACACCACCAATGCCGACAGGGAAAGATAATAAATCAGTTGACATCAGACTAAATTTTAGTATTTATTACAGCTATTTTCAGCTTATTTGAACCACATCTTTTTTATCTCACGCAAAGCCGCACTCGTCGCAAAGGAAGAAACAAGATTGTGGTCTAAATACATGAAAACTGCTGTAAATTGGACATCTCTATAAATTAAATATGCGTTATCCAGAACCATTGTAGAGACGTAGCAGTGCTACGTCTCTCTACATTGCACTGCTACTTGAGTGCCGCAGCATAGTCATCAATCACCAAACAAGACTATTCTGTGCTACGTCTCTACAATCTACTGCTACCTTTCTACATTAATTTTCACTCCTATGTCTATTTGGCATAGGATATTGGGGGAAAAAGAACTATTTGCCTGATCTCCCCCTTCTCCCCCAGTCCACAGTCTCCAGTCTTTAATTAGACATATTTAACTTACATTCCAGTGCTTTTTTTTGCATGGTTTTGAAAATGTTGTAAAAACCATTAGCACGGGAAGGTGTCAAGCTAACATTTAAACCAGTTTCTTGGATAAAATCTGGAGTCAGTTGGACAATTTCTGTAGGTGTTAGTCCATTCAACCCCTCAGCCAAAAGTCCTACTAATCCTTTGGTTAACTGAGAATCAGAATCACCTTGAAAAACCACTTTATCATCATCCAGGTTTGCTGTGATATAAACCTGAGAAACGCAACCAGGAACTTTGTTTTCTGGTATTTTATCAGATAAAGGAAACTCTTTGAGCTTTTGTCCGTACCAGATTAACTGTTCGTAACGTCGCTTCGGTTCGGAAGCGCGTTGAAAGCGTTGGACTATTTTAGCAAGAGCTGGTGGCAAGGAATCTATAGTCGAGGACATAACAAAGGCAGGAAATAATCGCTATCACCTTGAGTTTAGATTATCTTTGGGGTGTTGGTTGCGGCTAAATAAGAATTCAGGAGTCAGAATTCAGGAGTCAGAATATTTTAAAGTAAATAGGACTTACGCACTCGTTATGAAAAAACGAACCGCAGAGAACGCAGAGGACACAGAGAAATAAGAGTTTCGGAGAGTTTTTGCGTAATTCATAGTAAAATTTTATGCTGCTCGAATAAATATATTCACTCAATCGGATATCTTGGCAATTTAAATCTTAAACCCTTTATTTATCAGCATCTTCGTACATAATACTCCTAACTCCTAACTCCTGACTCCTGACTTATACTAGTGATTTGCTCTTTTATGTAGTTTAAAAGTTTGAGCATCCCAAGCCCAAAGCTGATAATCTTCATCTTGGGGTCGTTGGTAAAATATGCGATATCCCTCATCAATGCTGGCACGCTTGGAGGTAAATAGGACTATCATCTGCTTGCAGGTTTCTTGTGTCTCCACAAGCATTTCGCACTCGTAATATTTGACATTTGAGATAGTGCGGATTCCCTTATATTTTAGCGTTCCACAGTAAAACTCAACATTTTCGTCTTTTCGCCAAAGAAAATTAGCGGTTCCGTTGTCAGCTAAAACGAACGTTCCGATGTTGGGTGCGAGGTAGACTATGTTGGGCGCTGGACTAGCGACAAAGTTATAGTCTACAATCGCCGTGCCGAAGGTTTGAAGAAACATGTATACTTCCTAAAATGAGTTTTGTGTCTCCTCATTTTGGGTAACGCGTAGATTTTCTGACAGTACCCTTAAGAGTACCTTTTTTGACATATTTTTCGTGCAATTCTCTTGTGGGGGTGTGGAAAGCTATTACGATAACAAGCGAGTGAGAAAGAGCAAGACGGTAATTATATGAAGTTATGACAAAATATGTAAATTATTGATGCAAATTCCCAGTTTACTGTTGAATTTGTTTACCTAAAATTCAGATTATATTTTTAATCAATAGAAATTTTGGAGAAAATCAGTTGATTACATCCACCTTGCTTGCTACTTTTGCCACAACACCGTTGCAATGGAGTCCGACAGTTGGGATAATTATGATTCTCTGCAATGTGATTGCGATCGCTTTCGGGAAATCTACCATTAACTATCCCAGTACTGAACCAGCTTTACCTTCAGCTAACTTTTTTGGTGGTTTTGGTTTACCTGCGCTATTAGCAACTACTTCCTTTGGTCATCTTTTAGGTGTAGGGGTAATCTTAGGGTTGCATAACCTTGGTAGACTCTAAATTTTTGGCATTGCATAACGGTGGGATGAATCGTAAAGACGTTCCGTCGGAACGTCTCTACAATACGTCAAATTTCTTTACGTGTATTGTCAAATCCCAAGCGAAAATATGCAACGCCAAATTTTTCCCGATTTTAGTCTGATTTTAATTGTTTTGAGACAAAATAAGAGCCAGAAAGTTACTCTCTGGCTCTTTTTGAAGTAATTATTCGTATTCTGCGTTATTTTGTAGTAAGGACTTAAGTCCTTAATTTGAGCGCTGAAGCGCTCACTACGAACCTCACACGCTAGCTTGCCATTGGTGCTGCACCATGCAATTGACGTACAGCGTTGATGCAAATTGGGCAATCACAGTTAAATAAGCGTATAGCTTCATCACTTTCTGCGTCAGTGAATTGTAGTTCAGTAATCTGATTTGGTTGAACTTGCGCTACTTTGACTGCTGGTTTAACTTGAGCGGTGTTACGGTTGCTAACTCTTTCACACACCATATTACGGGTTGATGAGTGGGGGTTTGCAATGCACGCTACATGAGTTCCTGGTGGATTAGCTGCTTGAGATGCGTGAGCAGGGTTGGTCATCATGACCGTAGATATTATCGAGCTAAACAGCACTGGACTAGAAAGTAGGGCGAGAATAAATTTTCTGTTCATCTAGTTGGAATAATATGTTTGTAGCTAGAGATATCCGATTCATTTTTTCACATGATTTGGTTTTTAATTAGTACGACTTATACAAATTTGCCTAACCAAAATGGTGAAACCCTGAGATACGTAAATTTCCGGCTCAAGACTGGGACGCTCTTTAGCATTACTCAAGTTCCTTCGCCATTGTATTGTAAGTCACAATAGAAAGTGGATTTAAGTTCATATTTGAAAAACGAATCTCTAGAGAACCAAATTCTTCTACAATTCGCAAGTGAAGTTTACAAGCATTTCTCAAGTTATGGCAAATCAAGCTCCTATTCCAGTTGTTGTTATCGGTGCTGCTTGCAAAATGGGTCGTGAGGTAATCAAAGCAGTAGCTAGCGCACCAGATATGATTTTAGTCGGTGCAATTGACAAAACTGGCGAACATCAAGATAAAGACGCTGGGGAACTAGCGGGTTTAAGTGAACCGTTGGAAGTACCAATTACCAATCAGTTGGAATCAATGCTGGCGTTTGCGGCACAGGAAAAACAACCGGGGGTGATGATAGACTTTACCCATCCGGATTCAGTTTATGACAATATTCGTAGTGCGATCGCCTACGGTATTCGTCCTGTAGTTGGTACCACTGGCTTAAGTCCCCAACAAATTCAAAAAATAGCAGATTTTGCCGAAAAAGCAAGTACCGGATGTCTGATTATTCCTAATTTCTCAATTGGTATGGTATTGCTACAACAAGCAGCCGTAACAGCATCTCAATATTTTGACCACGTAGAAATTATTGAATTGCATCACAACCAAAAAGCTGATGCTCCCAGCGGTACAGCGATTCAAACAGCGCAGATGCTAGGAGAAATGGGTAAAATATTTAACCAGGCTGTTGTGGAAGAAACGGAGAACCTCAAAGGAGCCAGGGGAAGTTTAGCAGACGAAGGCATTAGAATTCATAGCGTGCGCTTGCCGGGGCTGATTGCCCATCAGGAAGTGATTTTTGGCGCAGCGGGTCAAATTTATACTTTAAGGCACGATACAAGCGATCGCGCTTGCTATATGCCAGGAGTACTACTGGCAATTCGCAAAGTTCTACAGTTAAAGTCGTTAGTATATGGCTTAGAAAAAATACTCTAATTTGTTAGTGGTTAGTGGTTATACCAATTATATGTGAAGTTGCACATAATGCCCTGCGCCGAGCGCACGCTACGCGAACAGGCTGGAAGCCTGGGGCTACACAAACAAAGTCTGCCGACCCAGACTAATAATATGGATGTTTAAATAAAATTGGTATTAGTGGTTAGTGATTAGTATAGCAATCCTAGATGATTCGTAAAAAATAAAACTGTTGTAGAGACTATTCTGTGCTACGTCTCTACAATCCTGATTTTCAAAGCGAATATTTAGGATTGCTATAGATAGTGCTTAGTAGATAGTAATTAACCATGAACCATCAACTAACAACCATCAACCATCAACTAACAATTATCAACCATCAACTATCAACCAACAAATGACAAAATCATGTTAGTTCCACTGACTCGCCAAAAATTTGAACAACTCGTTCCCTGGATTGCTAGTTCTCCGCAGTATAAATACTATTGGGGGAAGTTTTCTGATTTGTTGCAACGGGTATTAATTTCTGTAGTATCTGCGGCTGTTCTTTTGCTTATAAAAGTTATTTTCGGACTTGATTTGGGGGCAATAATATTTTTGCTAGGATTTGTGGCATCTTTTTACTGGTTTTGGGGACCAGTATTTTGGGCAAGTGTGCGTAATGCAAAATACCGCAATTATAAATATAGTGGTTTTTTTCGTGGTCGAGTAATAGATTGGTGGCTGACAGAAGAGTTGATTGGTAAACAGGAAACAGTCAACAATAGAGGGGAATTGGTGATTGTAGAAAATAGGGAAAAGTGGATTAACTTAGAATTGGGCGATGATAGCGGATTTACCGTCGAGTTTAAAGCACCACTACGTCCTTATCATAAAGCGATCGCTCGTGGTCAAATCGCAGAAATGCTTGTCATGTCCAATCGCTCTGATTTAAGCGCAATTGACCAAATCAGCGATATTTATATTCGCAGTTGCAATTTGTGGGTGAGCGATTATCCTTTTTTGCGTCGGGATTTCTTTAATGAGGTGAGCGATCGCTTACGTAATGACCAAGACGAAAGACCCAGACGCCGAAGAACTGAAAATCCCGAATATAACTCCCGTGATGAGGAAGATAGACCTAGACGCCGCAGGTCTGAAAATACTGAATATAACTCCCGTGATGAGGAAGATAGACCTAGACGCCGCAGGTCTGAAAATACTGAATATAACTCCCG
>CASBQC010000279.1 GCA_949127805.1 Nostocales cyanobacterium PMM_0081 | reverse complement strand
CCTCTGTCCCTCTCCCCCTCTCTCCAGTGACTTGTCTTGAGACATCGCTTTTTGTGTAAATCCGTGAATTCCCGCAAGTAATAACAATGCGAAAATGAAGGCTTTACTTTGATTGCGAGGCAGTTTATCTTCCAACTTTTTACACTCTACACACACACACTCAATGGGAGAGTGTATTCAAAATTTTCTGGTTTTGGCATGAGGAAATTTACTGAACTTCTCCAAAATGAGACTAATAAGTTTCTGGGCAAATTCAAATAAAGACGAGTATAAAAGTAAAAATAGTTGGCAGAAATACCGATTGAATTTACTGAACGAATATGGCAAACCCCACACAAAAGCTGACACCAAAACCTTCTAAACTTAACGTGCAAGGTGCAGATACGATGAAACCCATTGTCAAAAAAACGCATAAAAAGCCGATTAAGTCTGTGGGACGGGAAGCGAAGCCGGTGAAAACTTCTGTAAAAAAGGAAAGTTGGCGATCGCCAATGTTAGCTGTTGGGATTTTGTCGGGTAGTGCTGCTTTAATTGGGCTTTTTGTTTGGATTAGCCTTATTTTCATACTCAATCCGCAAAAATTAAGCTGGCTGAATAATGTTTTACCAGAATGGGCAAAAATCTCTCGCAAACAAGAACACGCGCAAACTCTTTCACAAATTAAACTAAATCTCAAAAAGCAGGGACAAATAGCCGGGGAAATTTTGCCTTTGGATGGTGATGTAGAAAACTCCTTTTTACTGCCAGTTTTCAAGCAACGGGCAAATTGTCAATCAGATTGTAAATACATTGTTGAACTTCGAGTTTATCAGTCACAAGATACAGAAATACAATCTTCGACAGAAAAATACTATCATTTAGCAACTCAATTACCTGTAACTGGACCTGAAGAATCTTTTGTAATTGCGCCTTTAGTTGATGCAAAATCGGAAAATCAAGGTTCTAGTATTTCTTTACCTTTAAGTGAAGTTAAACGCTTTGAAAGCGGTACACCATCTGGGGTTTGGTTTTATTGCAAAGGAGAACGCATTGAAGGAACCAGTGCGATCGCTTACGGTCATATTGTGCATTACAATCCCGAACGCAGGAACTTACAACTAATGTTGTCTTGGACAAGTCCTAACGGACAATTACCCAAATGGCAGCAAGTTACTAATAATGATACAAAAGAGTTAATCGTCGAGCAAACTATCGGTTTAGAACCGCAATTACGAGTTTACCAAGTTCAACCAGCAAACTCTTTTATCGACCCAATTCAATTAGAAGAAATTTCTCTCAAACCACCGGAACTAAACAATTCAGCTTACCAAGATGCTGTGTCAATTGCCCGCAGCGGTCTTTGGACACCAGCTTTTGAATCGTTGCAAGTCATTAAGAAACAGCAAAAAGAAAAAATGCCGGCGGCAGCGCAAGCGCAAATTGATTTGATTCAGTTGCATTCTCAACTTACCAAAATTCAAGCTGATAAAAGTTGGGCTTCTCCCAGTCAACAAGTGTTAGCAGATTTGATTGATGGTCGCTGGGAAAAAGCTTTACAGGTGTTTGAGGCATCCCCACAAAATGCCCAAGAAATTGCTACTTTATTGAAAGCTGATGAAGGACGGTTGTGGAATCGCACAGAAGCAGCTTTGCAAGTTAATCCTAATAGACCAGAGGTGCAAGCTTGGGCAGCTTTGATTTTAGCAGCAGGCATTGGGCAAAATCGGGTGAATTCTTGGTTGGAATCTGCCCAAATCACACCAGATACTTTGACGCATATTCAAAGTTTGTTGAGACAACTTAATGGTGAGGTGACACCGATTCCATCAACTCACCCCAGCCGAATTATTGGTTCGGTACAGCCAATTTCTTCTATTAACTCTGCGGAGTGGCTGCAACCGAACTCTGTAGAGACGCGAAATTTATCTGTAGAGACGTTACATGTAACGTCTCTACAAAAAGTAAATAATCAATGGTATCAAGTGGAGGTGAGTGCATTTCATGACGGTAAAGGCTGGCTAAATTCACCTTTTGCAAATTTGAGTTTGCCGAAAACTTCTCCAGAGAAATTTCTCTGGTCAACTTTGGGAATAAATTCCGATGCGGAAATTCAGATAGTTGTCTGGCTAGCAAACGGAGAACAGCAAACAACTACTGCCACTATCAAAGGAGTGCAACTGCGAGATGGGGTTTTGCGACTATTGGCTGCTGGACAAATAATTCCCCAAAGCAGCAATGCTGTGCAACCGCATCCTTTAGCTTTGACAAACGCAGCTTTGGAATGGGTGCAACCATCACCGATAACTCTCGAACAATTGGAACAACAAGATCCACAACGAGTAAAGACAATATTACCAACTATTTGGCGATCGCTTCAACAATCAGGTAATCTGCCAACTGGTGCTATTCCTAACTTGCAGCAAATGCGACAAAAGTTAGGCTATTGGCCCGTTCAACAAATTGATTTAACAGGTAATAATAAACCGGAAACTGTACTGACTATTTCGGCAGACGCAATCGCATCTTTGAATAAAGAAGCACCTAAAATCAAGGCAGAAGACAAAAATTTATCTCGCCCGCGTACACTCATCTTGTCAGATGATGGTAAACTAATTTATACTGACTTCAGTAAAAACTCTCAACAAATTTTGACAGCGATCGCCAAAATTTCCGACGGTACATCTTTAGCTTTACTCGTTGAAAATGGCGATCGCTATAGCCTTAAGCGCTGGAAAGAAAATCATCAACGCTTTGAATAGCAATTACTTTGCAATCCATTGTGGCTATAAAAATACAGGCGTTTGTGGCAAGTTGAAAAAAATTCAGCTTGTTAAATTATTTTCGTTTCTTCCTTTGATAAGGTCAGCTTATTTATTGACATATCGGTTTAATCCAAAAGTGAGGTAATTATTCTTCTACTTGAGTCGCGGCAATCCGTTGCTGCTTGAGGCTTTGGAGTTGCTGCAACAGAGAATCTACCTCTGCTTGCAAATGCATAAATTTAGCTTGTTGATCGTCTTGATAGAAAGCCTTGGTTAGTCTGGTTGCCCAAGCGCTTTGGGACATGCGATCGGAAACATTAGATGAACAAGTTGTCATAGTTAAATGAGATCCTAAACTCAACTCACACATTCAGAGATATTATAATAAGTCAATTTTAAGCTTTGTTAAATCATTATAAACTTTTAATCACTTAAGCTAATGATTCAAAGCCTTTGTCATAAGGGACTGCGAACAAAAGGGCTTTGTTCCAGAAAAAAATATACATTGATTTGAAAAAACGTATCTAAACCTAGCAATATCAGTTAAACGATAAACTGGCATTCTACGATTAAATAAGAAGAGCAGGTGGAACGCTTACACCACAAGAGATATTTTTCTTGTGTTCTGACCATCTAGCGCGTCAGCATCCGGTGGTTAAAAAATCTACCACTTGCTTTATTCAGTTAAAGTAAAAAACTTTTAAATCCTGTGACTTTGAGCCTGTCTGCTGCTAAATCTCATCGCCAACCCTGGCTAGGACTGATAGAAGAATACCGCGAATACTTGCCTGTTAGCGAAAAAACTCCGGTTGTCACCCTCCACGAAGGTAACACTCCCCTGATACCAGTTCCCGCGCTGGCAGAACGCATTGGTAGACAAGTACGCGTATTTGTCAAATACGATGGTCTTAACCCTACTGGTAGCTTTAAAGATCGGGGAATGACAATGGCAATTTCCAAGGCTAAGGAAGCTGGGGCAAAGGCAGTAATTTGTGCCAGTACGGGCAACACCTCAGCAGCAGCGGCAGCTTATGCTAGACGTGGGGGAATGAATGCTTTTGTCTTGATTCCCGATGGGTATGTAGCATTGGGCAAATTAGCGCAAGCGTTGCTTTATGGGGCAGAAATACTGGCAATTAAAGGTAATTTTGACCAAGCGCTGGAAATTGTCCGTGAGATGGCTATCAGCTATCCGGTAACTTTGGTAAACTCGGTCAATCCCTACCGTTTGGAAGGACAGAAAACAGCGGCGTTTGAAGTTGTCGATGCCCTGGGTGATGCTCCAGATTGGCTATGTATCCCGGTGGGCAATGCGGGAAATATCACAGCATATTGGATGGGCTTTTGTCAATATCATCAAGCCAGAAAATGCGATCGCTTACCTCGAATGATGGGATTTCAAGCCGCAGGTGCAGCACCTTTAATCATCGGTCATCCGATAGCGCATCCAGAAACCTTAGCCACAGCAATTAGAATTGGCAATCCCGCCAGTTGGGAAAAAGCGATCGCTGTCAAATCAGCAAGTATGGGCAACTTCCACGCCGTCACCGACGAAGAAATTCTCGACGCTTATCGACTTTTAGCCTCAGAAGAAGGCATTTTCTGCGAACCAGCCAGCGCTGCTTCCGTCGCCGGCATGTTGCAAATAAAAGACCAGATACCCACAGGTGCAACCGTCGTTTGCGTCCTCACCGGCAATGGTCTAAAAGACCCAGATACAGCCATTAAACACAATCACAGCAAATTTAAACAAGGCATCGCACCCGAACTAAAAACAGTAGCAGAAGCGATGGGGTTTTAGAGGAGTGGGAGAGTGGGGGAAGCGTGGTGTGGAGGAGTGGGGGAAGCGTGGTGT
>CASBQC010000278.1 GCA_949127805.1 Nostocales cyanobacterium PMM_0081 | reverse complement strand
TTCCACTCCTATGTCTAATAAATATATAGCGGTTCTCGGTTGCGTCCAATACACTAACCTAACCCCCACCCCCTTCCCTACTAGGGAAGGGGAGTAAGATTGTGTATTGCACTCAAATGAAAACCGCTATAAAAGGATTTAAGATGAAATCAGCTAACCCCACATTTGGACTTGTATTAACTGGTGGCGGTGCTAAAGGAGCCTATCAAGCCGGTGCGTTGAAATATATTGCCGAACTAGGTCTAGTCCCGCAAATCATTGCCGGAACTAGCATTGGCGCTCTCAATGGTGCTGTTTTGTCATCCTATCATTCTTTCCCTCATGCAGTGGGGCGCCTCAATCAACTTTGGGATCAGCTAGCTGAAGCCGGAATTTTACGCCCTAACACAGGTGCAGTTCTCCGCACACTCAGTTATACTGCTCAGACTTTTGTGCCAACACTGCGGCAATGGATGCTCGATTTCTTACTGAAAGAAGGGTTGTTAAAAGACTCCACTGCCATCTTTGACCCTGCTCCCATTGAACAGCTGTTGCGCCAAGCAGTCAACCCAGCCGAACTGCGACGCGGAATTGAGCTATGGGTTACAGTCTTTCCTTCGTTGAAAATTCCTGGTTTAGGCTACGACTGGCTGATTGATTTTGTTCGCGCTCGAACTGGGACAGATGCTCACTGGCTTTGTGTGCAGGATTTTGCCGATGATGAAATTCTCTACAATCTACTTTTAGCGAGTGCAGCCCTTCCCTTGGCATTTCCCAGTAGAGAAGTAAATGGGCAATCTTATGTAGATGGGGGTTTGGCTGATAATGTACCTCTAAGGGCTTTGGCTGCCCGTGGCTGTGAAAATGTAATTGTGATTCACTTGAAAAACGGAGCTGCCTGGAACCGTCACGATTTTTCAGAGCAAAGCATCATCGAAATCAGACCAGAACAGTTAATCAACAAGTCTGATACCCCACTCATCGGCTTAATTGATAGTTGGCTTGATTTTAGTTGCGATCGCATCACCGAACTGAAAAGACGTGGATATGAAGATGCAAAGCGTTGTCTAGAGCCGATTATGCATACTTTTAAGGCGGTTCAAAATCAGCGTCAATCTCATGATTGGCTGGTTAATTCGACACAACGTTTACTAAACGACCCACCGCTATAATTGACCAAAAAGCTTGAAGCCTCCCGACCCAGGCTAAAATATTTTAGCCTACGCAGGTAGGCTTCGTTTGTATAGCCCCACCCTTCTAGGGTGAGGGAATCTTGGATGAGGCAGCAGCCCACAAAAGGCATTCCCAGGCTGGAGCCTGGGAACGATACAAAACTTAATATCCGCCTTCTTCTTCGTATTCAGGCTGTCTTTCTTTAACTTTCTTGGGAATATTTATTGGCTTTGGTGCATCATCCCAAGCGTCGCTGTCTAAATCGTCGTCGTAATCATCGTAATCGTCGGTGTATGGCTTCTTGTTGACGGGTTTGGCTTCGTAACTAATGGGTTTTTGGTATTTGTCTTTACCCGTCGCTTCACTCCAGTTATCTTCCTCGTCGTCTTCTTCGTACTGAATCGACTCATACTGCCGCGCTTCCATAACACGACGTATGGGGACTTCTTCCTCGATGTAGTCTTCGTCCCATTCTTGCGCTACGGGTTCGGGAGTGCGAATTTTGGTCTTGGGTGGTTGCAAAGGCACTCCGCTGGGTAGTTGTTTGTCTGGTGTGACGGAGCGAGGAGTATAATCATAAGCCTCGTCTGCGTCGCGTTCCCAAGGTGCTTTACCGATACCGAGACGCTCCAGCAAACCGACTGATAACTGATTTATGCGTTCTTCGGCGCCCTCAAAGACAATCAATCTGTTGGGACCGGTGCTGACGATTTCTTCAACTGGAAATTCGTAGGTGCTGAGAAATTGGTCGGGAATTTGTGGTAATCCCAAAGAAGCGATGACGATTGAGTAAATTTTACCCGTTTCGCCATTGAATTTGAAGCCCCGCACTCTACCTAATACTTCGCCGGTTTCTGTAATTACTTCCCAGTTAACCAGGTTGCTGTAAGTATCAACTTCTACATCTTCTATTACATCCTCGTTGTCAACGAGGATGGCATCGCCAAACTGACTGATGCTGTTGAGGTACATGTAGCGCGGAATACCCGAAACAGAGATCAGGCTATCTCGCAAACTAAGAGCCACAACCTCTCTTTGGTCTATGTCTACCCAAACTTGACTCACGATTCCTAGCCGCTTGGCGTTGTCGCGGGTGATTACCTGGGTGTTTAAAATATCAGAGCGTCTAATTATTTGTTCAGAGGTCATTCGCTTGCCGAGTCCTGATCTCGAATCCGGTTAATATATATACTATTGTACAGACGCGATTAATCGCTATGGTATTGTACAGACGCGATTAATCGCGTCTCTACTCAAGCCGATGTATGGTTATATGGCAACTTAATGCCTAAAACCTGGGTGTAAGCTCCTCGTGCTTGAGTAACGCCAATTGTGCGTTCGGCTGATTCTATCATCGGGCGGCGCAAACTAACAACTATAAATTGTGCTTGTTGCGCCTGTTGCTTAATCATTTTAGCTAATCGTTCTACATTTGCTCCGTCTAGAAACATATCTACCTCGTCAAAGGCGTAAAATGGGGATGGGCGGTAGCGTTGCAGAGCAAAAATAAAGCTCAGTGCTGTCATCGATTTTTCTCCCCCTGACATGGAAGCTAGTCTCTGTATGGGTTTACCTTTGGGATGGGCAACTAAATTCAATCCGCTGTTAAATGGATCTTCAGGATCTTCAAGTTGCAAATAGCCGTCACCTTCAGAAAGCGTAGCAAATATTGATTGAAAGTTTTCATTTACTGCGTCGAAGGCTTCTTTAAAAGCGCGTTGCCGCAATGTGGTAAAATTTTCTATCCGAAAAAGTAATTCGGTACGTTCGCCTTCTAAAGTCTGTAATTTTTCCGTAAGTTCCTGAAGACGGTTTGAAGTGCGTTCGTATTCTTCCAGCGCTAGCATGTTGACTGGTTCCATCCCTTGCAAGCGTTTGGCAAGCGATCGCAATTCTTTCTGCAATTCTTCTAAGTCTACTTTATCTGGTACTTCTGGTAAAGGGCTGGGCAATTCTGGGGCTAGAATTTGCAATTGCTCCCTAACTGCGACTAATTCCTCCGCCCTTGTTTGTTGAGTTTCTTGCAGTTTTTCCAGTTCCCATTGTAATTGTTGCTGACGCAGTAAGGACTCACGTAATTCTTGTTCTGTGCGATCGCGTTTTTGTTTTTCTTCTCCTAAATTTGCTTCTAGTTCAGTCAATTTAGCGCGAATTTCTGCTATTTGCGTGCTAATTTCTGTCATTTGTGTAGAGACGCGATATATCGTGTCTCTACATGATGTCTGTTGCGTTTGATACTCGCCAATTCGCTGTTCGCCTTCTTGAATTTTCTCATGCAAACGCTGCTGCTGATTTTCGAGATTTTTCAATCTTTGTTCAGTTTCTCTGAACGCAGTTTCTCGTTGTTGCAATTGTTGCTCTTGTATTTTAATTCTTGCTTGAATTTCTTGCCATTCGCTGGGAGTTTGCGAGGCTTCCAACTCATTTAAAACATGTCGCAATTGTTGGAGTTGATTTTCTTGTCCTGGTAATTCCCGATCTAAAACTTCCAAACGGGTTTGAGCAGTAATTAACTTTTCGCTATTTTGCGAAAGCTGCGATCGCGTTCCTTCTAACTGCGCTGTCAAAGTTTTTATTTCTTTTTGTAACTGCTCTAATTGCAGTTGTTGTTCTCTTTTCGCCTGACGTGCCTCTGTCACCTCTTGCGAAAGTATTTTACTCCTAACTGAAAGAGTATTTATCGCTTCACCACAACGTTCTAAAACGCGCTCAATTTCATTTAAGCGACTTTTCAAAGCAATGACTTCATCAGATTCTGCTGCTTCCACCGTACCAAACCGCAATGCCGATCGCTGCGTGTTGCTTCCACCAGTCATCGCACCGCTAGTTTCCAACAATTCGCCTTGTAAGGTGACGATGCGGTATAATCCTAACTGCTTGCGTGCTTGCTCAATGGAGTCAAACACCACCGTATTACCAAAAACGTAGTTAAATATATCTCGATAACGGATCTCGCACTCCACCAAATTCACCGCATAATCAACAAACCCGTTCGCATAACGCAGCGTTGCATCTTGCACATATTTAGATGCATTAATTTTATTTAAGGGTAAAAAAGTTGCTCTTCCCGCACGCTTTTGTTTCAGCAGTTCAATTCCCGCAGCGGCGATGCTATCATCTTCTACCACAATATGTCCCAAACGTCCACCGGCACAAATTTCTAAAGCGAGTTGATAACGCGGTTCTACTTTTCCTAACTGTACAACTAACCCGCATACACCCGGCATTCCCGATTGTAAAATAACTTTACTTGCTTGAGTTCCTTGAACTTCTTGCTGTGCGGCAACTTGTGCTTCTAACTTATCTAAAGAACGTTGTTTTTCTCGTTGTTCAGAAAGTAACCTTTTTTGCGTTTCTTGTTGAATTACTAATTCTTGATCTGTAGCAGTTAAAGTTTGCGCTAAAATTTGAATCGGTTCGCTAGAAGCATTAAATTCTCTTTCCAATCGCGTACATTCAGCTTGCTTTTCTGCTAAGGTCGGTTCATCGCGTTCAACTAACTGAGTTTGTTCTTGAATTAATTCTTGTAATTGATTATTGCGTTCTCTAAGTTGCGCTTGTTCAGTGCGTTGCGGTTCCAAAGATTGCAGCAAAGTCTCAATTTGACGGTTTAACGCAGTTTGTTGCTGTACCCAAGCTTCACTAGCAGAGGCAATTTGGGCAGCAGCTTCGCGAGAAACTTCCAAACATTGTCGCGCTTCATCTCGTTCTGACCGTAAAGACGCGATAAATCGCGTCTCTACAATTTGTTGTCCTGCGAATTCTCCCAAAGAAACTCGATATTGTTGAATTTCTTGCGTTTGTTGTTGCAGACGCTTTGCCGTTTCTTCAAAAGCTGTTTCCAACTCACCTTGTTGACGTTGAAGTTGTTTGCGTTCAGCTTCTTGAGTCGCCAAAGTAGATTGTACTGCTAAAACTTCCTCTTCTCCTAATGCCTTTACAAGTCGATTAAGTTCATCTAATTCAACAGTTTTTTGAGCGATTTGAGAAGCAAGCGTTGTTAATTGAGTTGAGATTTCCGTAGAAGTGCGATCGCCTGATTGAATTTGATTCGCCAACCTTTCCTGTTGCGCTTGTAAAGTCCGCCATGATAACACAGCTTCCCAAGATTGCTTTTCGATAAATTCCGTGCGAAGCTTTTGATATTTTTCGGCTTTAGCACGGTCTTGAGAAAGGCGATCGCGTTGTGAAGTTAACTCCGTCTCAACAATCCGACAACTATCTTCCTTATCCTTAACTTCGTCTAAAGTACTTTTCGCTTGTTTAATCTTGCGATCGAACGACGCAACCCCAGCCAATTCATCAATAATTTCCCGTCGCTCTCGCGCATTCATCGAGATAATGCTGGTAACATCGCCTTGCAGCACCACATTATAACCTTCAGGATAAATCCGCAACTCATTTAATTGCTCATGTAAATCCGTCAGCGTGCAAGCTTCCCCATTAATATAATAATTCGACGTATAAGTACCTTGATGAGTAACCCTTAACCTCCGGGTCACACTCCAATCCTGCGATTTTGGATTTTGGATTTTGGATTTTGGATTGTTTTCTTGGGCAACTTCTTCACCTTCTTCACTTTGCGTCTCTGGGACTTTGTGTGAGAAATCCTCATCCCCCAAATCAAACGTCACCGTCACGCTAGCTTCGACAGTAGAACGTCCTTTGGCAGTTTGAGTATTATTTACCAAATCCGGAAGGCGATCGGCTCGCATTCCCTTAGAACTCGCAAGTCCCAGGCAAAATAGCAGCGCATCTAATATATTAGACTTTCCGGAGCCATTAGGACCAGATATGACAGTAAACTCCGGCAGTAAAGGGACAGAAGTAGTACCGCCGAAGGATTTAAAATTAGTAAGTTCAACACGCTTGATATGCACCATAAGGCGCTATCTGTCTAGGCTAATAAGGTACAAGTCTATCAATTAAATCAAGATTCGCAACATTTTGCCAGCGGAAATTAAGAATTATTGCATTGCAGCGGCTTTTCTCAGACACAATCGCATTGCACTCTTATTGCAAAATTTAAGAAAGCGCTTGTATTCATGAAATACTCTACTAAGCAATTGAAAAGGACTTGATTGCTAATGGCGTTACGTAGAGCAACTTTCCGACTATACCTGCTAAAAATCCATATGGAGTACGTCTGCTTTTATCCTAGCCTGATTGTAAAATTACATTTAATATAAGAGTAAATTAAGCAATGAATATAACTTTAGACGCTAGAAATCTCAGCTTAAAAGATGTTTGGCAGCTTTTCAAATTTGAAGAGCAATTCAATAACTCATTTACATCATTACTATCTCTGGAATCTCTAACAGAGTTTGAACAACAAGAACTGTTGCAAATCCAGAATATCTTTCGCAGCTACTATGCAGCAGGGAAAATATCGGAAGGACAAATAAAGTTTCTTTTTCTGGCTCCGTTAATGAAGCTAGCGGGCTTTTATCATTCGAGTATTAAAATAACTTTAGAAGAAAATATTGCTGAAATATCCGTTGAGGATGAAGATACAATCATCAAAGGACGGATGGATATTTTAGCAGTCAATAAGACTCAAGGAAGAACGACGACTACACCGTTTTGGATATTGGTAATCGAAGCTAAAAATTGTAGCCTTAATGCTTTTGATGGTTTACCTCAATTGCTTACTTATGCTTATAAAGGCATAGAACAACAAACATCAGTTTGGGGATTAACTACCAACGGGATGGATTATCAGGTTGTCTACATCCAGCAAGGAAATCCCCCCATTTATCAATTACTGCCAAAACTAGATATTACTCGTGGGGAGTCTTCAATGGAACTACTGCAAGTTTTGAAAGCAATTTGCAAGCTATACAACGTTATTTAATCTGAAGTTGGAAGATAGCGATCGCATTGGTAATTGGTAATGGAGAATGGGGTGATGTCCCCTTGTGCTAAATTTGTAGTTCGGAAATAGCGATCGCTTCATCTTTACGCTTCACCTTGACTGCAAATAATTCAACGTATTGTAAGTTACTCCCCACCGATGTTACCAAAATTCCACAATTATACTGCTTGGTCAGTCCTTAGGAATATTCAAGCGATCGCTTTCGATAAAAACAAAACAGAGATAGCCTATCCTCCTCTCGAACTTAGGTAGAATATTGAGAAGATTAAACCTTGGTATGATGAGTATACATCCGTTATTGAAAGTTGACATTTCCCAATTAAGTGTAGCCGAGCGCATACAACTTGCTCAGGATTTGTGGGATAGCATCCTCACCACACCTGCGGCAGTTCGTGTCAGTGAAGCTCAACAGCAAGAATTAGACCGACGTTTAGAAGAATACTACCAAAACCCAATGCAGGGTTCAAGCTGGGAACAAATGAAGCAAAGACTGGGTTATTGATAATGAACTATAAATTACTAATTAGTCCAGAAGCAGAACTTGATATCGAAGAGACTTTTGAGTGGTATGAAGAACACAATCCCGGATTGGGTTTTGAGTTTATACGTGCAGTTGATGGGTGTCTAGCTTCTGTGGGACGCAATCTTTCAGGTTATCCTTTGGTGCATCGAGAATTTAGACGCGCTTTGATTCGTCGATTTACCTACGGAATTTTTTATCTAATTGAAGAAGATAAAATTGTGATTACTGCCTGTTTTCACATTAAACGCGATCCGCAACAATGGCAACGTCGAAGTGATTGAATTGTCTTTCTCACCAGTTAGTCAACTTAATTTACAACTCGCACACCGCGAATCTGTTTAAAATGGCGGGTATTGCGCGTTACTAACGTAGCTCGATTTGAATTGCGGCAATACTCGAATGGCAGCAAATCGGCTGCAATTTTGCACGGTTTTTTAGGCGATCGCTCCATTATCCCCCATTTAGCCATCTCTACATCTGGCTATTATTGATACTTTTAAATCAACTCCAACGCATTTGGGTAAAATTCCATATTTACTTGTTGCCGTTTAAGTTAGCTCGCTTTGTCCGTATAAGTAATTACTCTCTAGTTTTTGCAAAATTGGTAATTAGCAACACCTCGGCTATATTAGATTTGGGCAAAGTCAAAGAAGATTTACGTTTTTATGCAAAAGCAACAAAATCAATTTAGCCACCTGACAGCAATAGAAAGAATTTATCTATCATTTCCCGCACGGTTTTTATTAGATAAAAATCTGCTTCAAGATAAAATTCTAGACTTTGGTTGTGGCTTTGGCAATGATGTTAAATTATTGCAACAAAAAGGTTTTGATATTACAGGTTATGACCCTTATTATTTTCCGCAGTATCCTAATGAAAAGTTCGACACAATAATTTGCTTTTATGTTTTAAATGTTTTGTTTCCAGAAGAACAAGCGAATGTTCTTATGGGAGTATCGCATTTCTTGAAACCCGGAGGTAAAGCGTATTTTGCTGTGAGAAGGGATGTAAAAAAAGAAGGTTTTCGAGAACATTATGTTCACAAAAAACCTACATATCAATGTAATGTAAAACTTCCTTTTAATTCAATTCATTTAGATGAGTCTTGCGAAATATATGAGTATATTCATTATAATTGTCAGAGAAATTCCTCTCATAGCTGTCTATTTTGCAATCCTTATACACATCTAACTTTCGTAACCGAATCAGCAACGGCTTATGCAATGTTTGATGGCTATCCTTTAGGTAAAGGTCATGTTTTGGTTATTCCCAAACGGCATGTTAGTAATTATTTTGAGTTACCATTTCAAGAACAATCAGCTTGTTGGCTGATGGTTAATAAAGTACAAGAAATCCTTGATAAAAGATTTGCCCCTGATGGTTTTAATGTGGGAATGAACATTAATCGAGAAGCTGGTCAAAATATGATGCACGCAAGTATTCATATTATTCCTCGTTACAAAGGTGATACTGTCGGTATTAAAGGGGGAATGAGGAATGTGATACCTAAAAGAAAATAGTTTGTCTGTTGAGTGCGATCGTATTAAAAGTGAGCGCGATCGCGCTTATACAAATCTTACCCATAGCAGTCTGTGATCGAATTCGTGAAAAAACGATTTCCCCCAATTAGCTCCCGGTGAAAGTGCGTCATAATATTACAACCATCGTAGAGACGTTCCTTTCGTAACGTCTCTACAATATATGTGATTTGTCGTCGGACATGATATCATTTTTGAATCGACTTATTCTGAGAGTAAGGTATTAGGATCGATGCCTTGAGATTGCAAATAGGCAATAAGTTTTTCTTTCTGCTGACGTTCTTGTTCAGCGCGTTGACGTTCTTGTTCTACCCTTTCTACTGCCCACGGCAACAAATTACCTGACTCATCCCACCAGCGCAACCAGTAACCGGTTCTAGCTTCTTTTGTTCCTTGCCAAGTCCCTAAAAATAAGCTCATTGAATCAATCCAATGAAGTCCATCAGAATTAGGTTGCTGCAATTCATATCGTCCATTTTCGAGTTGGTAAAATTCTAATAACCCGACCTTTTGGTCAAAAATTATGTAAATGGGAACTTTGAGAATTTGTTCGTAGAAAAACCATTTTCCAGGTGGATAAGTTCGTTTAACTGAATATTCTCCCCCATCGTTATCGGAAATAAATTCCATCACAATTGCGGGAATATCACCTTCTAAATTTGGTGTATAGCTTTTGCGTTCTCCTAAATTTTGATTAACTGTTGGAACATAAACCCAATCTGGTGCTTTAGCGATAAATTGCTCATTTAAAGTAGCGCAAAGAGCAAAGTTTGAGGCAATCAACATTTGAGGTTGAATAAATCCTGCAATTTCTAAGCTTTCACGCAACGCACCAGCCAAAATTGGCTGTGATGTATTTTCCGCAGGTTCATCCTCAAGTTGAAAACTGTCTGGTAAAGCTTCCCAAGAAATTACCAGTTCAGTCAAAGATTTTCCTTCACCGATTTGGGTTGCCATAATTGCTGCCTTTTGGTGTAATTGCTTTTATTTTATCGGGGTGAGGTTTTTTGGCAAATGGCACGCTTGTTAAAAGTTTTAAATCTTCCCATCCGCCAATAAAGTTAGAATACTAACAAGATTTAATCTTGTAGCATCCCGACAACTGTCTAACATGATATGAAAGCATACGAGTTTCCTGCCCAAGTAACTACCGAAGGCAAAATTGAATTACCGGATACGATTTTGCAACAATTGTCGCATAATCAGCAAGTTAAAGTTATTATTTTAGTTAATGAGCCAAGGGAAGACGAAGAAGATGACAAAGCCTGGAATCGTCTTGCTAGCGAGCAATTATTGAAAGGGTACAGCGAAGAAGATGCTATTTACGACAGAATATAGGCTATGCAAAACTATCAGCATGGTTCTGTTGTCTTGCTGGCACTGCCTTTTTCTGATACAACCACATTTAAACTTCGTCCGGCATTAGTACTTTTAGACACAGCAGATGATGATATTGTAGTGTCACGCATCACCAGTCAAATGCTTCAAACGGCTTTTGATGTACAAATACTGGAATGGCAGCAAGCAGGGTTAATGCGTCCGTCAGTAGTTCGGTTGCATAAAGTGAATACAATAGAAAAGGTCTTGGTAAACCGTCAGTTAGGAATTCTACAACCAAACGACTGGCAACAAGTTTGTCAACGCATTCAAGAAATATGGTCTTCAATTTAATAGACATTGGTGGAATTGCTTTTATTTTATCGGGGTGAGGTTTTTTCGCATTAAAAGTTTTATAGCGATTCTCACATTCATGAGGTACAGAATATTGAATTAACCGCAGATGAAGATAGATAAACGCTGATGGACGCAGATAAATTTGTACCTCAGCAGACTAGGAAACGCGATCGCACATCCTACATATACTAGAATCGCACTCACTACCACAAGAAAAACTTAACAATTCAAAATTCACCCATTAAAGGCATTTTCAGACGGGGATTTAAACCCCGACTGAAACTGACGCTACGTGTAGATGTCGGGGTCTTAAACACGAGTGATTTACGGTAGCGCGTTCTTCCCCATCATCTCAAACCTACTGCTGAATGTTTCTAATCAACTCCAATAATTGTTGGGAAAGCTCTGTGTTTCCTTGTTGTTGAAACAGTTCAGCCGCTTTTTGTAAATCATTAATTGCCCCTTGCTTATCTCCCAACTGATAGCGGACTAAACCCCGCGTACCGTAAGCGTTGGCATAGTTAGGATTAATCTTGATGGCTTGGGTGTAATCAGCAACAGCCCCTTTCAAGTCTTTTAATTCATAGCGAACAACACCCCGGAGAACGTAAGCTTGGGCATAGTTGGGATTAATCTTGATGGCTTGGGTGTAATCATTTATTGCCCCGTCGAAGTCTTTTAATTCATCGCGGGCATTACCCCGGAGAACGTAAACGTTGGCATCGTTGGGATTAATCTTGATGGCTTGGGTGTAATCATTTATTGCTCCATCGAAGTCTTTTAATTTATAGCGGACTAAACCCCGGCTAAAATAGGCTTCGGCATAGTTGGGATTAATCTTGATGGCTTGGGTGTAATCATTTATTGCCCCGTCGAAGTCTTTCAATTTATAGCGGGCAAGACCCCGGTTGTTGTAGGCTTCGACAAAGTTGGGATTAAGGCGAATTGCCTTTGTGTAGTCTGCGATCGCTCCTTGAAAGTCTTTATCCTGATACTTTTGATTACCTTTGAAAAAGAAGTCTTCAGCTTTCGGTGCAGCTGCCACAACATTGCTTATTTTAGCAATCTGTTCTACCTTTTGTGCAGATAATCCTAGCGCGACTTGCGACTGTGTCAGCACGATTGATGCGCCAATTAGCGCAAGTGGAAGTGCGTGATAGTATTTCATGTTTTATCCTGTTTCCTTGATTTTGATCCCACCCACTTTTTCAAAACAGATACAAGACAGCTTTCATTAGGGCAACTCAGAGGTTACACTGTGCGATCGCGGCTGCATTCTTGAGAAAGTGGAACTTTGGGCTATGTATCAAACTACAAACCGCAGTTACGGCATTACGGATTATTTCCCAGGTTTATCAGTAAATATAATGAGTTTTTTAAAGCAAAAGAAGAAAAATCATACATGTACTTTTCTGAGAAAGCCGATTTATGGCTGACACAACTGTCTCTAACCTCTAATATCATTTCACGTTAATAACGATACATCTGAATCTTGTAGAGACGCGAAATTTCACGTCTGTCGTAGAGACGCGAAATTTCGCGTCTCTACAGGTCTGTATTTGTATCAAGGTTTTTGTGAAACGGTATAAATGTGGTATTCACACAATCCACAAGCGAAAATAGAAGACACGGGCTTATTAAAAAAGTCTGGCTTTCAATCAGGAGTTTGTTGTCAGTGGTATTACAAGTAGAAAAAAGCACTTACGAAGCGAAAACTCAAGAAATTGCCAAACAGCTTTTAGCTGCGACGCAAGAAAATCGTTCTTTTTTCGCTTCTTTGCGCGATCAAATGCGCTGGGATGATAAGTTGTTAGCTTGGGCAATGAGTAATCCCGGATTGCGGGTGCAGCTATTTCGCTTTATTGATACTTTACCTGCTTTGAATAGTAAAGCAGAAATTGCGGCGCATTTACAAGAATATTTGGGAGATGAGTCTGTAGAATTACCGGCTGCTCTCAAGGGAATGCTAAACTTTGCTAACCCTGATTCTATGCCGGGACAAGTTGCTGCGACAACCGTCGGGACTGCGGTTGAAACTCTAGCGCATAAATATATTTCTGGGGAAAATATTAAACAAGTCATCAAAACGGTTGAGAGACTGCGTAAGGAAAAGATGGCTTTCACCATCGATTTGCTTGGTGAAGCGGTAATTACTGAAACTGAAGCGCAGTCTTATCTTGACCGTTATTTGGAATTGATGCAACAACTTGTGGAAGCGTCTAAGGGTTGGAGTAAAGTTCCGGCAATTGATGAAGTTGATGGTGCAATCCAGGTTTCTGTAAAGTTAACTGCGTTTTATTCGCAATTTGACCCGTTAGATGCTATAGGTAGTGAGGAGCGGGTAAGTTCGCGGATTCGTACTTTGTTACGTGGTGCGAAAGAGTTGGGTGCTGCTGTTCACTTTGATATGGAACAGTATGCTTATAAAAACTTAACTTTTAGCATCTTGAAAAAAATCTTGTTGGAAGATGAGTTTCAGCAACGTACAGATATTGGGATGACAATTCAAGCTTATCTGCGGGATAGTGAGGAAGATGCACGAAACTTGATTGCCTGGGCAAAAGAGCGCGGTTATCCGATTACAATTCGTTTGGTAAAAGGTGCGTATTGGGATCAGGAAACGATTAAAGCTGCACAAAAACATTGGCAACAACCAGTTTACAACGATAAGGCGGCAACGGATGCGAATTTTGAAACGATAACGCAGTTGTTGTTGGAAAATCATGAATATGTGTATGCTGCGATTGGTAGTCATAATGTGCGATCGCAAGCTAGAGCAATAGCGATCGCACAAACTTTAAATGTCCCCCGGCGTTGCTTTGAAATGCAAGTGTTGTATGGTATGGGTGATAAACTAGCTTCGGCGTTGGTTGATAAGGGTTATCGAGTTCGGGTTTACTGTCCTTATGGAGAGTTGCTCCCTGGAATGGCGTATTTAATTCGCCGTTTACTGGAAAATACGGCGAATAGTTCGTTTTTACGCCAAAATCTCGAAAATCGCCCTGTTGAGGAGTTAATTGCACCACCTCTTGTCAGACAGGGGGACAGGGGGACAGG
>CASBQC010000277.1 GCA_949127805.1 Nostocales cyanobacterium PMM_0081 | reverse complement strand
GTATATAACTAGGACTAGTAGATTGTACTAATTGCAAAGCTTTATTTAGGCGATCGCTATCTACTCTATTACCCCGAACATGCAACATTGATGCTTGAGTCATTGCCCCAAGTGTTTTATGAATGGATTGTATGCTTAAATCTGCACCTGCGGCTAAAGCTGCCATCGGCAATTGGGGATGAAATGCGAAGTGTGCGCCGTGTGCTTCGTCTACCAGTAAAGGGATATTGTATTGGTGGGTAATACGAGCGATCGCCTCCACATCTCCACAAACGCCGTAATATGTTGGATAAACTATCATCACCGCTTTCGCATCGGGATGTTGTTCTATAGCAGATTGCACAGATGCCGACGTGATACTGTGAGCAATATCTAAAACTAAGTCATATTCAGGATTAACAAAAATTGGCATGGCACCAGACAGAATTAAACCTGCTACCACAGAAGAATGAACATTTCGCGGCAAAATAATTTTATCACCCATGCCACAAGTAGCCAAAATTGCCGCCTCAATTCCACACGTAGAACCATTGACAAGAAACCAAGTTTGTGAAGCACCAAAAGCCTCAGCCGCGAGTTGTTGCGCTTGTTGAATTACTCCTTGGGGTGCAAACAAATTATCTAACTCTGATAATTCAGTTAAATCAGCCCGAAATACAGCTTCACCAAGCAAATCAGTTAAACGTGGTGAAATTCCTACACCCCGCTTGTGTCCCGGCGTGTAAAAAGCCGCGTGAGGACGCGCTCCATGAGCTTTTAAGGCATCTAATAAGGGTGTTTGCTTTTGATCGAGCATTTTGGAATAATTTGAATAATATTAACCGCTGGGGAGATGTCGGCAGTTTAAGTTGTCATTTAGCAGCTTGTCGGAGAACCCCTAGGTAAGATGATTGGCTTTAGAGGGTATGAAAATCAAAGCGAACAAATCAAAGCCGTTCCTCACTGGCAAGAACGGCTTAGAGATTTTATTGAGGAGTTCATTACCGAAAATTCTCCCAAAAATAAGTAAAGATGGGTAGGAATTAGGTTACAGTTTCGCACCCTTTTTCTTCCATTGCATCTAGCGTTGGGGAGTGAACCTTTGTTTTTGTAATACAGAGGTATAATTTTAGATGAAAATCACTTTAATTTAGAGCAGTTGTTGATTTATACTGCTTTTGCCTACGAAGAAATGCTGTGCCTAAGCCGAAAGTGCCAAAAGCCACTAATATACCTAATGTGGAAGAGCCTTCGGGAACAGAAACACTCTTATAACTAATATTGCTTGCATTAAAGAATCCAACTTGAAGCCTAGTGCTCGTTAAACGTATACCCGTAAGCAGCGGATCGTTTTGCTCAGATATGACTCCAAAAAATTCTCTGTAATTGGGGGCATTAAATCCGGGGATTTGGACTGGACGTCCGGGGAGAAAGCCAGTTTCTGTAATAAAACCTGCACTAGAATAGATACCAAATGGTCCAGCCGATCCATCAAATGCCAGTGCATTTACACCAGAGGGCAATTTGACATCGATAGTACCACCAACTGGTCCTCCTGGAAAAGATATAGCACCTACTGTTGTTCCTTCAGCAAATCCTTGACCGTCGTAGACATTAACTGAAGCAGATGCACCATTAGGAAACACTGTTGTTCCAGATACAAGTCTACGTTCCCCGAAGTCAAGAGTTTTAGTGGGAGCATTCAAAGCTGCTTCCCAAGATGTGCGATCGCCAAAAAATTGAAAAGCCTCAGCCTTAGAAATACTGCCAATTATTGCAACAATAGTTGTGCTAGCAACAGCAACTGCAAATCTTTGATAGATACGATTCATAACTGACTCCTTTTTTACAAACACAGTCTAATCAAGTTTATTATCATCAATTCAGTATTAATACGTAACTTAACTGAATCTTTAATTTAGTATAAAATTGAGATAAAGACTTGTTTGCTGCGTTGACATTAACTCTTTACCATCGCATAAGCAATGATAGGATTTAAAATTAGCGGGTTAATTTGTTTTTCGTTGTCTCAATAACAAAGCACTAACAACGACAAACTTCAGCCGCAGTGCGTGCGATCGCTTGAACGGTTTATAGCATCCACAACTAGTGTAAACCTGACTGCGCTCCCAAATAGTTTACACTCAAAGACAGTTCCATATCTAAGGGGCGATCGCACGGACTAAATTTAAACCAAGAAAATTATCAAATTTTAAGCGATGCCTGAGAAAATAGAGAGCTAGAATATCTCAAAACTGACCGTCACCTCATCTGGACAAACCCGTCGAGTTTACTTATTCAGTCAGTTAGCTGAATATAACTGGAACTTAAATGCTTTCGCATGCGACACTTTCCTAGACTCGTGAGAAGTTAGTGTCTCAGATGGAAAAAGTTAGTTTTGGATATTTACTGAATCAACAGATAGGCTCCGGCTGCACGCAAGGTGAGAAAATAGGATGGGGTAATAGTGAAATTGCGACCAAGAGAACCATTACAGCGATCGTGGATTGTACGCTTTGGAGCTGCTATGCTGCTTTTCGGTCAAGTTTGGTTGCATTTACTCCAAGGAAAAATGCACAACCGTCATATCATGGAACATATGGTAAAAGCAGGACCTGCTTCTATATTTCCAGTTTTGTTGGTGAGTGGTTTTGCAGGCATGATTTTTACTATTCAGACGGCAAGAGAGTTAGTGCAATTCGGTGCGGTAAATGCTGTTGGTGGTGCTTTTGCTTTAGCTTTCTGCCGCGAATTAGCTCCTATTTTAACAGGTTGTATAATTGCCGGACAAGTCGGTTCTGCTTTTGCGGCAGAAATAGGTGCAATGCGAGTCACAGAGCAAATTGATGCACTTTATATGCTGAGAACCGACCCAATTGATTATTTAGTTCTTCCGAGAGTCATTGCTTGCTGTTTGATGGTACCGTTATTAACAATTTTTGCTTTAGTTATCGGCATAGCTGGGGGAGTTTTTGCCGCCTTCCAATTTTACCAGATAGCGCCGGAAACATTTTTAGAGTCAGTTAGAAGTTTTTTAGAACCGTCAGATTTGCTGATTATTGTGGTGAAAGGATTTCTCTTTGGTTCAATGATTGCTGTCGTCGGTTGTAGTTGGGGACTAACTACCAAGGGAGGAGTAAAACAAGTAGGAGAATCAGCAACAGCAGCAGTTGTTACTACTTGGGTGTCAATTTTTGTGATTGACTTTGTGTTATCTTTGTTGCTCTTTGACAAACCGATATTTTAGAAATAATAACTTTGTAGTGAGGACTTAAGTCCTCATAAAGTTAAGGACTAAAAAAAATATTATAACTAATTCACAATAAAAAGAACACTCCCAAAAAGGAGTGTCTTAACAAAAAAAGCTTAGTTTCTAATACTCCTACTACACATTAAATCTGAATAACATCACATCTCCTTCTTGCACAATATACTCTTTGCCTTCACTTCTAACTAATCCTTTTTCCTTTGCAGCAGTCATGGAACCAGTCGTCACCAAATCATTGTAAGCAACAGTTTCAGCCCGAATAAATCCCCGCTCAAAATCAGTGTGAATTACACCAGCAGCTTGAGGTGCAGACATTCCAGCATGAATTGTCCAAGCGCGAGTTTCTTTTTCGCCAGATGTGAAATAAGTCCGCAGACCTAAAAGCGCGTAAGTTGCACGAATCAAAGATTTTAAACCACCTTCTTCCACACCCAAAGATGCGAGAAAATCAGCTTTATCTTCTTGTGGTAAGTCAATCAATTCTGATTCAACTTGAGCGGAAACTACCACAACTTGAGCATTTTCTTGGCTGGCAATTTGGCGGACTTTTTCCACATAGTCATTACCAGTTGCCAAGTCATCTTCGGAGACATTAGCGGCATAAATAATCGGTTTACTGGTGAGTAATCCCAGTCCTTTGATTATCTCGGTTTCTTCTTCTGTCAAACCGAGTTGACGGACTGATTTGCCTTCATTTAATGTTACTGCTATCTTTTCTAACAGCGCTAATTCTAACTGTCCTTCCTTATTAGTACGCGCTAGTTTGCGAGTGCGTTCAATACGGCGTTCAACTTGTGACAAATCAGCTAAACCGAGTTCTAAATTGATGATTTCAATATCCCGCACTGGATCTACAGAACCGGCAACGTGGATAATGTCATCATTATCAAAACACCGCACTACATGAGCGATCGCATCGACTTCGCGAATGTGGGAGAGAAATTGATTTCCCATCCCCTCACCTTTGCTTGCACCTTTAATTAAACCGGCAATATCGACAAATTCCACCTGAGCGGGCACAATTTTCTTAGCAGCAGAAATCTTTGCCAAAACATTTAAACGTTCATCTGGCACAGAAACAATGCCGACATTCGGGTCTTTTGTACAAAAAGGAAAATTAGCAGCTTCCGCTTTGGCATTTTCTACCAAAGCGTTGAACAAAGTAGATTTTCCCACGTTGGGAAGTCCGACAATTCCGGCTCTTAGCATTTTAGATTTTAGATTTTGGATTTTGGATTAAAGTCCAATCACTATCTTACAAATTACCAAGAATTAGTTTTAAACTGGTTCAGGAATTGTTTGGGGAATTGGGCTGGGAACCGGCTGGGGAATCGGAGCGGGTACAGGTTCTGGTATGGGAGTGGGAATCGTTGGTCCGGGACTAGGTGAGGGACTCGGTAGCGGATTCGGTTCCGGAGTGGGAATCTGTGGTTCGGGGATGGAAATAGCGGTGGGATAAATCATGGTATATCTAAGTGAACTACTTTTGGCAATGGGTTTTTACCCGTATTTCAGTTAAGCGCTGCTGAGAACGATAATGAGATTGGGCAAATACTCGGTTCTCAGTTAGATATTGAGAAGGCAGCGGGGTGCCCGGTTCGATTAGTGTGTTAGTGAAGTTTGTCGAAGGCATCGCGCATTAGCGGCTGATGTTCACCTGGGGGAATATCAGGTGGTAACTGCAATGTAATTTTATCATCTCCTGTAACTGTAGCAATTGTTTGGATACTTTTCATATAATTACTCCAATGCTGCTAATACCGCTTTCGGCAATAACTTATCTTTAAACCAAATAATTCTAGCGGGAACATCATTTAATTTCACACCTGCTTTTTCCAAATTTAATCTTTCAGAAATTGCCAAAATCAAGTCATCACGTTCCGCACGACGCACTTGTGAAAACTTCTTTTGTAAATATTCTGGGCGCCAATAACCGACAATTTCTAATAAAAACGTGCGACCATCAGGATGAACCAAACGAAAATCGGGAATCATCACACTACCAGGAATGGGAACTAAATCAACTTCTCGCTCTAACACCCAATCACTTTTTAATGAATCCCACTTATCAGCAAACGACGCTTCCAACATACTATCGTAAGGCTTGCCTGGTGGATAATGAGACACCAAACCGCATTCCGAATTGAGAGTGAAACGTCCAGTTTTCCAAGTATTCGTATAAAAGTCGCGAGTTTGGAGAATAGAAGAAAGACTCCATCTTGTGACATGAAGTAAAGCGGGAATAAGTTTAGCGATCGCCAAACCATATCGCGTACTCGGATTAAACAAACTCGTCGGACCATCAATCGTAATTGTAAATCCGTGGTCAGCATCACCCTCAATATAAGCCATCAATTGAAACAACTTTAAATAGCGAAACAAAAGCTTATATTCACCCGGTACATTACGATGAGCATTTAAAGTAAGTTGACTTGCCCGATAAAACACACCCTGCACTTGAGATAAATTATATCGATGCAACAAATCTTCAGGCGTAGGTGCATCAAAATTAGTTAAAATCTTATTTTCACTTAAATCAGCATATAACCCATCATCAACTTGTTGCGATAAAACTTCCCGCTCAAATTCATGACTTAATTCATCAGCAATTTTGCTAAGTGTAGCTTGCGTTGATTGCAAACTAGGTACAGACTTCGCCGACAAAGCAAACACCCTTTCTCGTAACATTTGAGGTTCCAAAGGACTCACCACCTCAAAGGTGCAAAAACTGCTTTTTAAAATATAAGCTAATCCCCGCTTCACCTTATAATCAGTAGTATCACCCTCCAACTCCAACAGTTGACGTTCAAGAACACCTTGCGTCTTACCTACCGCTTCATGAAAACAAGCAATTAACTCAACAGCTAACTCCAAAGTCATCTTATCAAGCTTAAGTCTCTTCGGGATTATCTCCTCCCCATTTTGACGATTAATCAGTAAATCTGTTGGTAACATTTTAATTGGTTAGTTGTTGGTTGATAGTTGTTGGTTGATAGTTGTTGGTTGATAGTTGTTAGTTGTTAGTTTCTAATGAGTCTTTTGAATCTACATTATTTTTCTTGGGTGTTGGAGCTTTCTTCTCAACAGAATACTTAATTTCCATCTGTTCAGCAGCCTTATAATCACTTTTCTGACCACTTCCATAAATCACCTGCAAATTCCCTCTCTTATCTTCCTCTCCTCTGTGCTCTCTGCGCCTCTGCGGTTCGTTACTCTTCTCCCCCCTCCTCCTCGCCGAAGTACCCTCCTCACTCGTATCCTCCGCTACCACCTCATATAAAATCGCTTGCTTGTTTTCAATATTACCCTTCCTTAAAACCCTTCCCAAACGTTGAATATATTCCCTTGCCGAACCAGTACCCGATAGAATAATCGCAATACTTGCAGCCGGCACATCAACACCTTCATTCAACACATGAGAAGCAACCAAACTTTTATACTCACCCTCGCGAAATTTTGTTAATATTTCATGGCGTTCTTTCACAGGAGTTTGATGAGTAATTGCCGGAATTAGCAACTCTTGAGAAATCTTGTAAACTGTAGCATTATCAGCCGTAAAAATCAAAATTCTTTGCGGATAATGTTCTGCGAGTAAATTTGTGAGAATTCGCAACTTTCCATCTGTACCCAAAGCGATTTCTTTAGCTTGGCGGTGTGCTAACATAGCTCTACGTCCAGCAGGCGATCGCGCACTCATTTGCACAAAGTTTTGCCAACCCTTCAAACTTCCTAACGAAATCTTTGATTGCTTCAAAAAATCATTACGAGTTTGAATTAATTGATTGTACCTTTCTCGCTCAAGTTGCGATAACTTCACCTTAATTTGCACAACTTGATGTTCTGCTAGCGCTTTTCCTGCCAAATCTTCGGCGCGTTTGCGATATACTTCTTTCCCAATGAGGATATTTAAATCAGCGTGTTTGCCATCAGTGCGTTCTGGTGTTGCAGACAGTCCGAGTCGATAAGGTGCGATCGCATATTCCGCAATCACCCGATTAAAATCAGTCGGCAAATGATGACACTCATCAAAAATCACCAAAGCATACTTATTCCCCAAACTTTCTGCGTGAATTGCTGCACTGTCGTAAGTCGCAACCAATATCGGTGTTTTATCCCGCGAACCACCCCCCAACAACCCCACTTTAGCATCAGGAAAAGCCGCCATTAAGTGGGCATACCACTGGTGCATCAAATCTAAAGTTGGCACCACAATCAGGGTTGTGCGCGGTGTTGCTTGCATCGCCATTTGCGCCAAATAAGTCTTTCCTGCCGCTGTGGGAAGCACCACTACCCCCTGTCTTCCTGCCAGTTTCCAAGCTGCTAACGCCTCACTTTGATGGGGATAGGGTTCCATCTCCATACTCGCAACCAACTCTACCGGATAAAATGCCTTCGCTTCATCGATAAAATTAGTCTCTTCGGCTTGTAGCGCTTCTACTACATGTCGATATTGAATCGCCGGAATGCGGAATTTTTCTATTCTATCATCCCACGTAGCGTAATCCATCCAACCTTTGCCCCGCGCTGGTGGATGCAAAATTAATGTGCCACGATCAAAAGTTAATGTGGGGGTACGAGCCACTTAGAAGCCTTAAAAGTCATATTATGTCAGTTTAATTACCCATAATAAAACATCTTTGTAGTGAGGACTTCACAATCTTTTTATAATAGGAATTTTAAACGGTCTCTGCGAAACCCTCATCTTCCCCGCAACCGTCGTAGAGACGTTCCGAACGTCTTTACAAAGGTTTCGGGCAACGCATAATAAAGTCTAATAGGAATTTTAAACGGTTCCTGGGAAACCCTCATCTTCCCCGCAACCGTCGTAGAGACGTTCCGGCGGAACGTCTCTACAGTATGCGTAATAAACCTGACATGATATAATTTATTTCCCCATATTCCGTTTCATCGCATCCAACTCATCTTGAGTTTCCCAGCGCAAAAACTTCTCTTCTAAGTCGTCAAATCCACTAGAAGAACTAGTGGCTTTATTTGACCAACCATTAGTTTCAAAGCGTTGCTGAGTTTCAGCTTTAGCACGCAAATCTAGTGCTTCAGCGGCTTTGGTTTGCACTTCTTGACGGCGTACTTGTATTTTTCGCAGTAATTCTTTAGATTGAGTAATACGTTCTTTCAGCCCTTGCATTTGTCCCCAGCGCTGATTTCCTTCGCGCAACAAAGTAGCTTCGCGTTCTTGTGCTGCTGCGACTAAATCCTGTCTGTTAGCAGCTTGCGCTTTTTGAACGCGGATATGCCATCTTTGGATTTCTTGCGCGGTGGAGAGAATATCGTCTTGCGATCGCTTTTCCTGTACTTGTAAATCTGCAATCAACTTTAACGTATCTCCCTCTTGCTCGCGCAGTTGTTCTAACAGCGCTTCTAACTCTAAATGCGGATTGTTTCGCAGAAATTCTTCTAAACGGTTTTCGAGAAACCGACTCAAATCATCAAATAAGCCCACTGTCAGCACTCCAGAAATCAGATGTGTGCTTTTATTGTAGTATTTGAAGCAATTATTTACGAGCGATCGCACCTTTGGCTGCGATCGCTCGTAAATAATTGAACAAGATATAAAGTTCCTTTTATATGGTAATTAAAATATGCGTTATCAAGTCCAGTAGACATCTCCACAAAAGACGTAGAGACGTTCCTTTCGTAACGTCTCTACAAGGATTTC
>CASBQC010000276.1 GCA_949127805.1 Nostocales cyanobacterium PMM_0081 | reverse complement strand
ATTACATATTTTAGAAAAAAATTCCTTTTTCCTGAGAAAAATTACTACTTTAAACAAAAAAGATTTGCAATAAAGTTGTAAGTTTTACGATGATAATTAAATAAACTTAGGCATACAAAAGGAGAATGGGCACGCTCGCATTGATAATTCCCTGCCCCCCTTTTTAAGCCAGGGCTAAGTACAGGATTTCACAAGTTCGTAGCGAAAAAAATTGCCTTGATTAAACCTTTGCGCTCCTCTGCGCTTACCTTTGTGCCCCTCTGCGTTTAAATTTCAACCCTCAATTCGCCATTTATGCAAAGTTGTACTAAGAATGGCTCTATTTCCCCCTTTTTAAGGGGGAAAATGGGGGATCTTCAAGGACTATGCACCTTAACCGAACCGTATTGCCCCACCCCTCATGTCATCAAAGAAAGGAAAACTTGATAATAAACAACATGAGTTATGGATAAAGAACCTTAAAATAATCAGGATTTCTATTCTTATACAGCAAAGCAACAATTATGCCCCGCCGTAATGACCTCAAGAAAATTCTACTATTAGGCTCTGGTCCTATCGTGATTGGACAAGCTTGTGAGTTTGACTATTCTGGTACCCAAGCTTGTAAAGCGCTGCGAGAAGAAGGCTATGAAGTGGTGCTGGTAAATTCTAACCCAGCGACAATCATGACCGATCCGGAAACAGCCGATCGCACGTACATCGAACCGCTAACACCAGAGTTAGTCGAAAAAATAATTGCCAAAGAACGTCCCGACGCTCTACTACCAACGATGGGAGGACAAACCGCACTCAACCTGGCTGTAGCTTTGGCGAAAAGTGGTGTCCTAGAAAAGTATAATGTCGAGTTAATCGGCGCTAAACTCCCGGCTATCGAAAAAGCCGAAGACAGAAAGCTGTTTAACGAAGCGATGGAAAAAATCGGGGTCAGCGTGTGCCCTAGCGGTACAGCCGAAACCTTAGAAGAATCAAAAGCGATCGCAAAGCAAATTGGCTCCTATCCTCTAATTATCCGTCCTGCCTTTACAATGGGTGGCACCGGTGGCGGTATCGCTTATAATCAAGAAGAATTTGAAGTAATGGCACAAACGGGTATCGATGCTAGCCCGATGTCCCAAATTCTCATCGATCAATCTTTACTTGGTTGGAAAGAATACGAACTCGAAGTGATGCGCGACATAGCAGATAACGTCGTGATTATCTGCTCCATCGAAAACATTGACCCAATGGGTATTCACACCGGCGACTCAATTACCGTCGCTCCCGCACAAACCCTTACTGATAAAGAATATCAGCGCCTGCGGGATATGGCAATCAAAATCATCCGCGAAATTGGCGTAGAAACTGGGGGTTCTAACATCCAGTTTGCTGTCAATCCTCTAAATGGGGATGTAGTTGTCATTGAGATGAACCCCCGTGTTTCCCGCAGCTCGGCTTTGTCTTCTAAAGCTACAGGCTTCCCCATCGCTAAAATGGCTGCAAAGCTTGCTGTAGGCTATACCTTGGATGAAATCAAAAATGACATCACCAAGAAAACACCTGCCTCATTTGAGCCGACAATCGACTATGTGGTAACAAAAATTCCCCGCTTTGCCTTTGAAAAGTTCCCAGGTTCCGAACCTGTGCTGACTACCCAGATGAAATCGGTAGGGGAAGCAATGGCAATTGGACGGACCTTTAACGAATCCTTTCAAAAAGCGCTGCGATCGCTTGAAACCGGTCGCGCTGGTTGGGGTTGCGACATCAAAGAAAAACTACCCAGTGGTGAACAAATTCGCGCTCAATTGCGGACTCCGAATCCTGATCGCATTTTCTCTGTGCGTCATGCAATGTTATCGGGAATAACTCTTGAGGAAATCTACGAATTAACTGGGATTGACCCTTGGTTCCTGGATAAAATGCAGCAACTGCTGGAAACTGAGAAATTCCTCAAGCGCACACCATTGCAACAGTTGACAAAAGCGCAGATGTATGCAGTGAAGCAAGATGGATTTAGCGATCGCCAGATTGCCTTTGCCACGAAAAAGAACGAAGATGAAGTTCGGGCATATCGCAAACAACTAGGCGTAATTCCAGTTTACAAAACAGTGGACACCTGCGCCGCCGAGTTTGAAGCGTTTACTCCTTACCATTATTCCACCTACGAAGACGAAAATGAGATAATGCCAACCACCAAGCCCAAGGTGATGATTTTGGGTGGTGGTCCCAACCGCATTGGACAGGGGATTGAGTTTGATTATTGTTGTTGTCACGCTGCTTATGCTTTAAAGGGCGCAGGTTATGAGACAATTATGGTCAACTCTAATCCGGAGACAGTTTCGACAGATTATGATACAAGCGATCGCCTTTACTTTGAGCCATTGACGAAAGAAGATGTCCTTAACATAATCGAAGCGGAAAATCCGGTTGGGGTGATTATACAATTTGGTGGACAAACACCGTTGAAGTTGGCGATACCGTTACAGGAGTATTTAAACCGCAGGAGTCAGCAGTCAGGAGTAGAGACAAGGGTTATCGCGTCTTTACAGGAGTCAGGAGATTCCCCTCTTTCCACAAAAATCTGGGGTACTTCCCCTGATTCTATCGACATGGCAGAAAACCGGGAGCGGTTTGAGAAGATTCTCAACGAATTAAATATAGCTCAACCGGCAAATGGTATAGCTCGCAGTTATGAAGATGCGTTAATTGTTGCCAAACGGATTGGTTATCCGGTGGTAGTGCGTCCTAGCTACGTGTTAGGGGGACGAGCGATGGAAATCGTCTATTCTGATACAGAATTGGAACGCTACATGAAATTTGCGGTGCTGGTGGAACCGGAACATCCAATTTTGATTGATAAATTTTTAGAAAATGCGATTGAAGTGGATGTGGATGCGATCGCTGACCACACTGGAAGGGTTGTAATCGGCGGCATCATGGAACACATCGAACAAGCCGGAATTCACTCAGGAGACTCCGCTTGTTCTTTACCGTCGATTTCTTTACCACCAGCGGTTCTTGAGCAAATCCGCACTTGGACGGTGCAGCTAGCCCAGGCTTTATCAGTAGTTGGGCTGATGAACATTCAATTTGCGGTGGTTGGTGCTCAAGGCTATTCTCCCCAAGTTTACATTTTAGAGGCAAATCCCCGCGCTTCTCGCACTGTACCATTTGTTTCTAAAGCTACTGGTGTACAACTTGCTAAATTAGCATCCTTAGTTATGTCTGGTAAGACTTTAGAGGAATTAGGTTTCACTCAAGAAGTGATACCAAAACATATTGCGGTGAAAGAAGCAGTATTACCGTTTAATAAATTTCCTGGTACAGACACAATTTTGGGACCAGAAATGCGTTCTACCGGTGAAGTGATGGGAATTGACACCGACTTTGGACGTGCCTATGCCAAAGCGGAAATTGGCGCTGGGGAACATTTACCATTAACAGGAACCGTGTTTGTTTCCATGAGCGATCGCGATAAAACCTCCGCAGTTGATGTCGTTAGAGAATTTATCGACTTAGGCTTTACCGTCATGGCTACCCAAGGTACACGTAAAGTCCTGCAAGATCATAAGTTAAACGTTGAGTTAGTCTTGAAACTCCATGAAGGTCGTCCTCACGTCCTAGATGCAATCAAAAACCAAAAAATTCAACTTATCATCAACACACCTTCCGGGGAAGAAGCTCAAACTGACGCTAAATTAATTCGTCGCACAGCCTTAAGTTACAAAATCCCCATCATCACCACTATCGCCGGTGCCAAAGCCACCGTTGCTGCCATCCGTTCGCTGCAAACTACCACCTTAGATGTCAAAGTCATCCAAGAGTACAACGTAGTTAGTTAGCAGTGATATCGTGTTCGGTTAAAGACTTATCATGCTTGTTCGCAGGGGGCTTTCTTGCAGGGAGCAGGGGGAAAGAGGATTTTCCGATTTTTGCACAGATGTGGTACTCATAACTAATTAACCGGACATGAGATGAGGGAATCCAAATTACTTCCCTCATCTTTTTCTTTCCGTCTTTGCTACTTTGTGCGTGACATCATCTCCGGCAAATTGTGGGTTATACCGCAATACCGTTCAGTTAAGCCCCAAATCCTCGTAGAGATGTAGCACTTGGTAGTCTCTACAAGATTTATATGTATCGCTATTAACGTGAAATGGTATTATTCACTTCTGTTTGGGCTGGAGGTAGAATTAGTTACAGGATAACTACTAATTATGCACCCCAGATTTCGGATTTTGATAGATTTTTTCTAGGTATTATGTTAGACGTAATCTTTATTTGGGCAACATTCACCCTCAAAACGAGAAACTTCTTGTTTGAAACAGGAAACTTCTTGCTTGAAACGAGAAACTTCTTGCTTGAAACCCCAAAATAAAAGCTTTGAACTCGGAACGTCTAGCTTTACACTAAAACATCCAAGTTCAAAGCTGAAAAATTTAACTTTCAAGTTAAAATCATCAAGTCCGGCTTTGCGGACTTTGTTCGTAGAGCCAGCAAATTTTATTCAGAGGGTGCTAAATTTACGATACCTTCGCTGGCACTTTCTTAGTTTTCCGGGCAAACCGGCGCCCTAAATCATTGACCATTGAATCTAAACCAGTGCCTTTACCGCTTGCTTTTGCGTAATTGTAAACCATCAACCCCGCTGCATAAGCTTCACTACCCACTGCTACAGCAGTATCATCCACTAGTTCTTGCAGTTGCGTCAACGACAACAAAATTGGATACAACGCTTCAAATAGCTCGATATCCCGACGCATTTCATCCAAATTAAACGATCGCGGCAAAAAGTCTGGGTTTTGTGTCCCCACTTCCAAGGCTTTAGTTACAAAAGCGCGACTTTTATCACCAAGCTTGGGTAAAGCTTTTCGCTCTTCAGTTGTCAAATCAATCAAAAACGGTAACTTTTGCCGAATAGTCGCGATCGCATCCATCACCGCTAACCGATCTGTTGCCGAAAGATTTGCACTGATTCGATTATCTGCCATATTTATCACTTCCTTGAGTTTACTAAAGTAAGTATTCCCAAATTAAGGAAGCGATCGCGCTGATCAAATGTCCTAAAATTTAAGAGTTTACCCGTTTAGCTTGATGGAAAGACAAGCAAGAAATAAAATCAAGGTTCTATTTCCAGCAAAAGCGCTTGATAACCTGCTTGAAAAAAGTGTTTATCGGCAGTCGCTGCAATGATTATGCCCTGCTCCTGCATAACAACAAAAGAAATACAATCAGTTAGCCCCCACGTTTTGTCTGGACGACACTGATAGAGTTGTAAAGCACGGTTGAGCAATTGTGTGTCTACAGTGACAACGCGCATATTTTGAGTTTGATAGCACTGTTGGATAAACTGAATTGCTGCTCTACGATTAAAAGCACTTAAAGCATTACCAACTTCGATTAAAATAGCTTCAGTCACCCATACTTCAGCAGCATTTCTCACACGCGGTAGCAGCGCTTTTGCCTGAATATGGTATTGATCCCGCCCATTCAACAATGCTTGGATAAAAACAGTGTCTAAGAATATGCGATCGCCCGTCATGTGTTAATTTCAGGCTGATGTTTTGGTGTCCCATATAAATAATGGTCATGTTGACTTGCCCAATCATCCGGTGCGTCAACCGTTCCTGCTAAATCTTCTAATACATCCCACACATCAGCGGTTGATGAGTTATTGTCCTCAGAAACAATAGTAATTAAGTAGCGCTTGTTCGGTTCTAATTCAAGCGGTGTATCTGGTCGTAAAACAGAACCATCAAATGTAACCGTTAATATTTTGCTCATTGACACCTTCTTGGCAATCTAAGCCGCATATCGGATTATTTCAACTTCCGCACCATTCTTAACAGCCACTTCTGCTCGTTGTAACACTTGCTCAGTAATACTATTGTTCAAATAATATTCCCCGCAGTTATCACAAACTTCTGCCGGCACTTTTTTCATAACAACTATACACTCGTCTCATTCTAAAGTGCCAGTCACTAAGCCTGGTTTGGTTTGTCCATGCTTACAAATGACACACTTCAAAGTTGTAATTTCCTATAAATGAGACCAAGACGCGATAAATCGCGTCTCTACAAAGGGTTTTGGGTAACGCATAATTAATTTTCACATAGGTTGTCTAATACATTTACCCCTTAAATCACCGCAATACAATCAATCTCCACCAAAACATCCTTAGGTAAACGCGACACCTGCACACAAGCACGCGCCGGCGCAGTAGCTTCATCAAAAAATGAAGCATAAACAGCATTCATCGCCGCGAAATCATTCATATCAGCTAAAAACACAGTCGTCTTCACCACATCATCAAATCCCGCCCCAGAAGCGATCAGAATCGCCTCCAAATTCGCCATCACCTGCTGTGTTTGTAGCGTCACATCTCCCGCCCCAACAATCTCAAGAGAACCAGCATCAAGGGGAATTTGCCCAGCGACAAACACCAAATCACCAGAAACAGCGATCGCTTGATTATAAGGTCCCACCGGAGCCGGTGCCTTCTGTGTCCGAATAACTTTCTTACTCATCTTCTTTCCTCTGCTACGAGTGCGGTTCGTTACTCTACCCTAACCTCGGACGTATACCATAATGCCGATATTGCCAATAATCGCGCAAAATGCGATCGTGGTCAAAACATAAATTACCAGGCACACGCCAAGATTCAAACATCCCGACACTTTTCGCATCATCACCCGCTTTTGGTTCCCCCCTTGCCGTCGCCAAAAACACAATACTCAGCGTATGAGTTCGCGCATCGCGACTGGGGTCAGAATACACCAGAAATTGTTCGATTAATTCTACCTGCAAACCAGTCTCCTCCTGCGCTTCACGCCGCGCTGCCACTTCCACAGATTCCCCATAATCTACAAAACCACCAGGAATAGCCCAACCCAAAGGAGGATTATGTCTTTCGATTAACACTATTGGTCGATGAGGACGATCAACCAATTCGATGATGATATCAACTGTCGGAGCCGGATTGCGGTAAGACATGGTTAGGAGTTAGGAGTTAGGAGTTAGAGACGCGAGGAACCGGAGCGTCTGTACAGGAGTTAGGAGTTAGTGGTTAGGAGTTTTTTGTCAACCAACAACCAACCACCAACCACTAACTACCAACAACTAACTACTATTACGTGATAAATTCGCTTTTGATCGCATCTTCCCATAATTTAGGTAAAGCAATGCCTTTTTTCAGATCCAGCGGTATTTTACTTCATCCCACGTCATTTCCCAGTCGATTTGGCATTGGTGACTTAGGCATAGAGGCTTACGCTTTTATTGATTTTCTTAGAGAAACCCACCAGCAATATTGGCAAGTTCTGCCATTAGGACCGACTGGTTACGGTAATTCTCCTTATGCTTCTTATTCAGCAGTAGCCGGAAACTTTCTACTCATCAGCCCCCAAAAGCTGTTAGAGGAAAATTTGCTATCAGAAGAAGACTTTGTGAATTTACCAGCATTTGATGCGAACAAAGTAGATTACGGGCAAGTTGTACCATTTAAAATTGGGCTGTTAAAGAAAGCCTGCGAGAACTTTAAAACCAAATCTTCGCCGACACAGCAAAAAGAATTTGCGGGTTTTTGTGATACCAAAGCTTATTGGCTGGATGATTACGCCTTATTTATGGCGTTGAAAGATGCGAACTCAGGTGGAAGCTGGCATACTTGGGAACCAGAAGTGCGATCGCGCCAACCAGAAGCAATGGATCGAGTGCGGCAAGAAATGGACGCGGAGATTTTTTATTACAAATACACCCAATTTGAATTTTTCCGCCAGTGGTCGGAACTCAAGAATTATGCCAACATGACCGGTATAGAAATTATCGGTGATATCCCCATCTACGTAGCTCACGACAGCGCTGATGTTTGGTCTAATCCTGATATTTTTTGCTTAGATGAAAACACAGGAGAAGCCTCACTAATGGCAGGAGTTCCACCAGATTACTTTAGCGCCACCGGTCAATTGTGGGGCAATCCAGTTTACAAGTGGGAAGAATTAGAAAAACAAGACTTTAAATGGTGGGTGAGGCGCTTTGAAGCAATGCTGGATTACATAGATGTAATTCGCATCGACCACTTTCGCGGATTTGAAGCTTATTGGGCTGTAAAACAAGGCGAACAAACAGCCATGAATGGAGAGTGGATCAAAGCTCCAGGAGACAAATTATTTGAGGAAATCAAACAAAAATTGGGCAAGCTGCCGGTTTTGGCGGAAGATTTAGGAGTAATCACCCCGGAGGTAGAAGCCCTGCGCGACAAATTTGAGTTTCCTGGGATGAAAGTTTTGCAATTTGCCTTCGGTTCCGATCCCGGTAATGGCTTTTTACCATTCAATTATCAGCGCAACGCCGTAGTTTACACCGGCACTCACGACAATGACACAACTATAGGCTGGTTCAATCAAGCTAACGATTACGAAAAGCAAAACTTGTTGCTTTATTTAGGTTCTGTCAGTCCTGAAGGCATCCACTGGGATTTAATTCGACTTGCCTTGAGTTCTGTAGCAAATCAGGCAATTATCCCTTTACAAGATGTTTTGGGATTAGATAGCCAAGGGCGGATGAATACGCCTAGTGTTGCTGAAGGTAACTGGGAGTGGCGATATCAATCAGAAGCTTTAACCCATGAATTAAGATTAAAGCTGAAAAATCTTACCACCGTCTATGGTCGCGCACCCCAGATGAAGTGAGATAGGGGGAAGCGTGGTGTGGGGGAAGCGTGGTGT
>CASBQC010000275.1 GCA_949127805.1 Nostocales cyanobacterium PMM_0081 | reverse complement strand
CCGTCAGGCTTTCGCCCATTGCGGAAAATTCCCCACTGCTGCCTCCCGTAGGAGTCTGGGCCGTGTCTCAGTCCCAGTGTGGCTGATCATCCTCTCAGACCAGCTACTGATCGTCGCCTAGGTGCGCTATTACCACACCTACTAGCTAATCAGACGCGAGCTCATCTCCAGGCTATAAATATTTCACATTGCTGCACATCCGGTTTTAGCCACCGTTTCCAGTGGTTGTCCCAGACCTGAAGGCAGATTCTCACGCGTTACTCACCCGTCCGCCACTAAATCCCTAAGGATTCCGTTCGACTTGCATGTGTTAAGCATACCGCCAGCGTTCATCCTGAGCCAGGATCAAACTCTCCGTTTTGGATTGTTTCTTAGCTCTTTGACTGCTCTTTTTTAACCTCAGTCTGGTTTACTATTTGACTGACGCGTATAAGTTGCTTTATACTTTCTTTCAAACTATAATCTTTTCATGGTTCGGTCTCCTTCCGAGTCCGCTTTGTTTCGCTCGCTCTTCCGGCACTTATTCAATATAGCGAGCTAATACTTTCTTGTCAACTGTTTTCTCAAAGATATTTTGAGGATTTTTTGGAAACGCTTGAAAGTGCTGTGATTAAAGCGTTTCAGGCTATAGCGCTGCTGAAAGTCGAGAAGGCAAGTAATAAAGTTGTTAGCAAGTTTGATGTTTCACGGCTGTAGGTGTTGTTAGCTCGGCTGTTGGGTGCCTGTTTGTTAAAGGATGTTGTTGGAGAGCGCACCTGATTTGAAGGTTAATCTGGACACTAGCATCCACGCTACAAATTTCAGCTAGATGCAAGGAAATTAGAAAATCAGCTTTAGAGATTTCCACAGCGCATTTTTTTGGAATGCCTCTTCTGTGAAATTAGGTTAAAACTAAAGCTGTGTGTCACAGGACAAAACAAAATTTAGGGTTATAGTGGGCACTGAAGTATGGACTACGAGCGATAAATCCCTCACTACTAGCTATATAATGTGCTAATTGCCTAAGTTTTATAAGTAAAGCAATACTCTTTGCGTCACGATCGCATAACCTAATTTCCAAGAGCGGTCAAGTTAGTCTGGTAAGTGGCAAGAATGATTGCTTCATCTCATTCTTACCGCTTGCTACAGTGACTATTTACAACTTTAGCTTGGGTTGACATGAGGAAATTTTAGAGGCATTGGAACATTTACATCCTTTCCAATACCTCAATTCCCAACAAGGAAAGTCCCAGCTTCAGGGTTTTAGCAGTTAAATCGCATAGCACTAACCTAGATGTCCGTAAGGGTTCTTGTGCATCCAACACTCTAACCCCACGATCGCGATCGTAAAACAGATTGAACTTCTGGCTTAGTTGAAACAAATACTCACACAGACGATTGGGTAACAAATCCTGCTTGATCGCACTAAGAACTTCATCCAACTGTAATATATGCTTTGCCAAGGTTATTTCTGTTTCATGCTGCAACAGGACTTTCGCATTGTCTCCTAACTGATCAAAGTTAATCTCACCCTTACGGCTAATTCCCTGAATCCGCGCATAAGCATACAACATATAAGGTGCTGTATTACCTTGGAGAGCGAGCATTTTTTCATAGCTAAAGATATAGTTGCTGGTGCGGTTTTGGCTGATATCGGCATATTTAACGGCACTGACACCAACTATTTCAGCAACTTTGTTGATGAATTCTTCAGTTTCTTCACGCTTGTCTTCTTGTAATCTTTTTTCTAGGTCAGCACGGACATGAGCGATCGCACCATCTAATAAATCCTGCAATCGTACCGCATCCCCGGACCGAGTTTTCAACTTCTGACCATGTTCATCCAACACCAAACCAAAGGGTGCGTGAACAAACTCTATATTATCTGTAATCCAACCTGCTCGCCGTCCCACTTGAAAAATCTGGGCAAAATGATTAGTTTGTTCTGCACCAACCGGATAAATCACCCGTTGAGCTTTATCTACCTTAACTCGATAACGAATTGCGGCTAAATCCGTAGCTGCGTAATTATAACCCCCATCCGACTTTTGCACAATTAAAGGTAGAGGTTCACCATCTCTATTTGTAAAGCCATCGAGAAAAACGCATTTCGCTCCCTGATTTTCTACTAGCAGCCCAAGTTTGTCCAACTCCTCTACTATTTCAGGCAACAATGGATTATAAAAGGATTCACCCCGCTCAATAAAGGGAGCAATCCCCATTAAATTGTAAATTACTTGGTATGCTCTACTAGATAGTTGACAGACAATTTTCCATGCCAGTAGAGTCTTTTCATCACCAGCTTGTAACTGGACAACAGCTTGTCTAGCCGTTTCCTTAAACTCGTCATCGGTATCAAAGCGTTTTTTCGCTTGACGGTAAAATGAAGACAAATCTCCTAAATCTAGTGTCTCATCGGTTGTCAACGCTTGTGGGTATTCGGTTTCCAAATAAGCGATAAGCATCCCAAAGGGAGTTCCCCAGTCTCCCACATGACTAATCCGCAGTACATCATCACCGATAAATTCTAAAATTCGGGAAATACAATCTCCAATCACCCCTGGACGCAAATGTCCGACATGCATTTCTTTGGCTATGTTCGGACTGGGATAATCGACAATTACCCGCTTTGGATTCTTGGTGGGTGCTATCCCCAAACGAGGATCGGTGTGAATCGCGTTTAGTTGTGCTTCCAGGTATGCTGTTTTCAGTTTGAGATTGATAAAGCCAGGACCAGCAATTTCTGGGGGTTCGCAGATATCACTTACATCCAATTTCTCAAGGATAGCGGAAGCGATCGCTCTTGGCTGTTGTCCGACCTTTTTCGCTAAGGATAAGGATACATTCGCTTGATAATCACCAAACTTAGGATTATTTGTAGATACCAAAATTGGGTCAGTTTCGGCGTATTCTCCGCCAAAAGCCGCTCCCATTGCTTGTTGAAATTTTACTTTAAGTTGTTCTTGTGTAGCGTTCATGATGAATTTGCGGTTTTGACAACCTCATGGCTGTCGTTTTGGTTTCGGCTAACAGATGCATTTTAAGCCTTACAACTACATATAATCATCATTGTAAGACAAAATTACATTTGTTACACATAGTCTCAATAAAATGATGGTAATCTCTCGATGCGTAGCGGACCCGGACGAAATTTTTCTAAGCTCAAAGAAATTCCTAATAGAGAAGGGGTGGTTTTAATGGGTGGTAAATACAGTCAAGATGGTTTTTGGTGGTGGAGAATCTCCCATGATGGAGATGCTGGTTGGGTTCGCGCTGATTATATCTGCAATGACCCGCAATAATTTTTTAGCAACTATCGTAGAGACGTTCCGGCGGAATGTCTCTACAATATATATGCCAACGTCGGACATCATATTATATTAATCTTTAATGCAATCAGCGAAAGCGATCGCATTCCAATACCAACTTTAATTATTGAATTTTCATACTCAAATCTAACCACTTTGACTGCGTAATCGGCGCACTACTGGAAATATAATCTACACCAGTCTGAGCTATAGGGCGAAGAGTTTCCAAAGTCACATTACCTGAAGCTTCGATTTTGATGCGACTATCGAAATGCCGAATTATCTGTACCGCTTCACGCATCAAATCAAGAGGCATATTATCCAACATAATAATATCAGCTTTGTGCTGTAAAGCTTCTTTCACCTGGTCTAAATTTTCCGTTTCTACTTCTATTGTTAAAGGATATGGAATTTGAGAACGGACGCGGGTAATTGCTTCGCCAATTCCTCCCGCTGCCACGATATGATTATCCTTAATCATCACTGCATCATCCAAGCCCATGCGATGATTTATCGCTCCTCCTACCTGGGTTGCGTACTTTTCCAATATTCTCAACCCTGGTGTAGTTTTGCGGGTATCAACTAACTGAACTGATAAATCCGCTATTTCCGCTGTATATTTACGAGTTAGAGTCGCTATACCACTGAGACGCATAGCTAAGTTGAGAGCAACCCTTTCCCCCATTAATAATGCATCTAGTGAACCGTGCATTTCTGCAATTACTTCCCCAGGTTCGCACTGTTGCCCTTCAGATGCAACAGCCACAAAGCTGACTTTTTGGTTTAAAAGCTGAAATATTCTTGCAGCGACTGGTAAGCCGGCTATGACTCCTGATGCTTTCGTCACCCATTTGGCTTGTCCTTCTGTTGTATTATCAGATAAAAGGCTTTGGGTTGTGCGATCGCCTCTACCAATATCTTCGATTAACCAGCTTTGTAACAATTGATCTAATATCAGAAACGGCGGTAATACAGCTGTTGAAATTTTCATTATTTAAACAAAACTAATGTTTATAGAATAACTTAAGAGAAATATTCGCTCTTTGATTCAACTCAGGATTTAGGCAGAATTATGGAAAAACAAACCGCAGAGAACGCAGAGAACACAGAGAAATAAGGGTTTGGGAGAGTTTTTACGCTCATTCGTGAAGTTAAAGGCAAAATAGTCATCTCAAGGATGAAGTGTGAAGTATAAAGGATGAAGTTAAGGTCGCACAGAACTTGGGGAGAGCCGAGAAAACTTGGACACCTTATTTCTGGCTTCTGAATGGCTGGATTATTTATCTTTGTTTTTTTTTCATCGTTCATCCTTTATCCTTGATACTTGATACTTTTTTGGCATCTACATTTTTCAAACATGAATACTATTCCCACGTTACACAATTACATTAATGGTCAATGGTGTGCATCTACTGCTACAGAATACTTAGAAGTTATCAACCCAGCGACGATAGAAATTATAGCTAAAGTCCCTTTATCGCCTGGATCTGAAGTCAATCAAGCTGCTGAAGCGGCATCGGTTGCATTTGTCACGTGGCGACGCACTCCACCGCAGGAACGGGTACAATATTTATTTAAGTTGAAGAATTTGTTGGAAGAACATTTTGAGGAGTTGGCACGGATAATTACTTTAGAATGTGGTAAGACGTTGGCTGAGTCTCAAGGTGAAATGCGTCGGGCTATTGAAAATGTAGAGGTTGCCTGCGGTATTCCGATGATGATGCAGGGAACTAATTTAGAAGATGTGGCAAAGGGTATTGATGAAATGATGATTCGGCAACCTTTGGGAGTTGCTGCGGTGATTTGTCCTTTTAATTTTCCGGGGATGATTCCATTTTGGTTTTTGCCCTATGCGATCGCTTGCGGAAATACCTACATTGTCAAACCTTCGGAAAAGGTGCCCCTAACTATGCAAAAAATCTTTCAGCTTCTAGAACAAACAGGTTTGCCCAAAGGTGTAATTAATTTAATCAACGGTGCGAAAGAAGCTGTAGACGCAATTTTAGATCATCCCAAAATTCGCGCAATTAGTTTTGTTGGTTCTACACCAGTTGCTAAGTATATTTATAGTCGAGGAGCGGCAAACGGAAAACGTCTCCAATGTCAAGGGGGTGCGAAAAATCCGATTATAGTCTTGCCGGATGCAGACATAGCAATGACTACCCGGATTGCGGCTGATAGTGCTTTTGGTTGTGCGGGACAACGTTGTTTAGCAGCTTCAATTGCGGTGACTGTGGGAGAAGCACGTCATACATTTACAGAAGCGATCGCCGAAACTGCAAAAAACCGCATTGTCGGTAATGGTTTAGACCAAGGTGTAGAAATGGGACCAGTAATTGATGTCCGCAGCAAAACGCGGATTGAAGGTTTAATTGAAAAAGGAGCAAAGGAAGGGGCAAAGTTATTAGTAGATGGTCGGAATCCTCAGATTACAGGCTATAAAAATGGTAACTTTATCCGCCCAACGATTCTGCAAAATGTAGATCCAGTTGGTGAAATTGCTCGCACAGAAATTTTTGGTCCTGTACTGAGTTTAATTCATTTGAATAGTATTGATGAAGCGATCGCTTTAGTTAATAGCGGTCAATACGGGAACATGGCTTGTTTATTTACTACCAATGGTGCAGCAGCTCGTAAGTTCCGTTATGAGGCAGAAGCTGGTAATATTGGTATCAACATCGGGGTTGCCGCACCTATGGCATTCTTCCCCTTTAGCGGTTGGAAAGAAAGCTTTTTTGGTGACTTACACGGACAAAGCAATCACGCAGTGGAGTTTTTTACTCAAACAAAAGTAGTAGTTGAACGTTGGCGTGATGAATGGGCAAGACAATTTTAAAATTGGCATTAAAAATTATAGCTCGAATGCGATGGGTATGTCCTTCCAAGGTAGTTAAACAAACACCCTTGTGAATATCCCACAAATTGATAGCTTGACTTGTTCCTGCTGTGGCAATAATATTTGCGTGGGGATGAGATGCGATCGCCCACATCCATTCTGTCTCTAAATTACCTAAAATTTGACATTCATTGGTGTGTATATCCCATAATCTAATAGTGTGGTCATCGCTGGCACTAATTAAGGTATGATTATTTTGGGTAAATATAACCGACCATACCCAATCAGTATGACCGCGCCATGTTTTCACACATTCACCCGTATTTACATCCCAAAGTTTAATTGTGCGATCGTGACTAGCGCTGGCTAATAATTCACCATTTGGACTAAAATTAACCTGACGAACTCTACCTTGATGTCCCGATAAAGTTTTATAACATTCACCAGTCGCCCCATTCCACAATCTGATATTACCATCATCGCTACCACTAGCAAGACAAATCATATCTTGTTGAGGAAGAGGACTAACAGCTACAGTCCAAATCCGATTGCTATAACCTTGAAAAGTTTTAATCGCTTCACCAGTTTGAGTATCCCACAACCTGAGTAACTGGTCATCACTGCCCACAGCAATCAATTTTTTGTCAGGACTATAAGCCAAAGAGCGGATGCGATGATGGGGTTCGTGTAACGTCATCTGCGGTTCCCCATTTCCCAAATTCCAAAGTTGAATTTTATCGGTTCCGCAGCTCATCACCGTTTGACCATCAGGACTAAATTTTACCGCCAAAATTGCCCCAGTCGGTGCAGTTTTCACACTCCGTAAACATTCACCCGACTTCACATCCCAAGCTTTGATACTTTGATTATCACTACTTCCCACCAAAGTTTTATTATCAGGACTAAAAGCCAGAGTCCGAACCCGTGTTGAAGTCGCGTCCAACGTTTTAATACAGTGATTTGTCCAGACATCCCATAATTTTACTGACTCCGCGCTACCTGTCGCTAAAGTTTTACCATCATTACTAAAAGCAAATGACCAAACCTCTCGATCAGGTTCGTGGAAAGTGTAAACACAAACTCCTAAATCGAAACTCCAAACTTTCGCAGTGCGATCGCTACTTGCACTAACAACCAAATGCTTATCCCAGACAAAATGCACCGACCACACCCAATCAGTATGTCCGCGAAATATTTTTAAACATTTTCACGAAATCAGGTAAATCTCAGTTGTAGTGATAATTATCAAGGTCATTTACGTTATTTGGGATGGAAAACTTTAAAAGAGTTTCTGGACTCGTTGTTCTATTTTTTACGCTTGTTGCATTAAGTAAATGTAACTTCAGAGATGAAGCAGATAACCAATTTGGTGCAGAAAAACGCCAACAATTTTAGATAAACGTCGCTATGAATAATTACAACGTGATCATGCTGGGTTCGTCAGGTTCTGGAAAAACTGTCTTCTTGGCAAGTATGTTCCATGAGTTATCTACGCAAGGGAGCCGAGGTTTCTTTCTACGATCCGAAGGAATTGATCCACCCAGACGACTAACCAAAATTTACCAACAGGTTGCTGGCAAAGGAGAATGGCCTGAAGGAACGAAGCGAAATGAAGTATCTGAGTGGAAATTCACTTGCTACGTTCAATCTAAAAAAGATGGAAGTATCTTCCCAGCTTGCCATTACACTTTTTTTGACTATGCTGGTGGTCTGCTAACTGAGACAGAAGATGAGGAAGAATCAGATTCTAAGTTTGAGCAAGCTGTTGAAAAAGCAGATACTTTACTAGGACTGTTGGATGGGAAGAAATTATTGGATGCAATGCGCGGAAAAAAAGCTGCATGGGATGCTATTTTTCTAACTGATCTTTCAGCAATGCTCCGAAAAATGCAGTTCACCAAAGTTCCTATCCACTTTGTTGTGAGCAAGTGGGATTTGTTTGAAGGTGAGTATAGCCTAGAGCAAGTTCGCGAATTTTTGTTGGAATTTGACCAGTTCAGTAATATCGTTGAAACTCGTCGGGACATCGGTTCTCCTGTGAGGCTTATTCCAGTTAGTTCAGTAGGTAAAGGGTTTGCTGTTCCTCAGCCAAATGGAAGTATGGAGAAAACAGGAAAAGCACCCAAGCCATTTCAAGTCGAAATGCCCCTTGCCTGTGTCATACCAGACATCATGCAAAAGCATTTGACTGAGCTTATGACGAAGAAAGAAGCTGAAAAGTCCAGAGCAGTTGAAATTAAAGCAAATCTCAATTTTTGGGATCGATTCACACAAGCTGTTGCGGGTTCTGTTGGTGTTGCGAGATTGTTTCTACCTGTAAATCTTCGATTTACTGATGATTTAATTACAAAAATTAGTAAAACAATCAGTTCGGGAGCCAACAAGAAGATTGAAGATGCTCAGAAACGGTCAGAAGAGCTTCGTAGGGAAAGAGACGAATCAATCAAGCAAGTTGAAAGTGAGGAAACTGCTCTCAACCACACAGTAAACAGTTTTTTGTATATTCGAGAGATCCTTGAATACAACTTTCCTGAAGCAATCTTTAAATGAGCTAGTGAATATGAATATTGACACTTGGATATTTCTAATTAGCCGAAATCAGTACCTTGACTATAGAACGATCGCCGCTCCTGATTTCATTTGTCAAGATAGCAGTGCCCATATCCTTTCTAAATCTGCTGATGCAGAACTCGTTGGTGATAAAAATATCGCTTACCGTGAAATTTGCAACTATCGATTGGGTGAGATAACACTGATATATCGTGTCCTTAAAGCAACTGCAAAAGACATTGGCTCTGACAATAGTGAAGAAGTTCTCAGGGATTCCTACGGCAGAGAAATTTCATTGATTGAAGGAGTTATTATTAAAGGATTTCAACCTGATATTAAACTTCCTGCCAACCTTTTTGAAACTGTACATCAACAAACAATGGAGGCTTATCAAAAGTTTTGGGAGTGCAGTACTCCACAGCCTGCTTCTCCTACTCCAGTTTTAACAGTTGAAACCTCTAATACTAAAGCCATTTTATCCCTTAAGCGCGTAAAGTCTTACACTGCCAAAGGTAGCTTATCAAGTGTTACTGTTCAACAACAAACTTGGCATTGCATACACAACCAATCAACTTTTGGTTCAATCAATTCAGTAGTTTTCCACCCTAAATATCCGAACTACTTGGCTATTCGATGCAAACAAATTGTTCAAGTGTGGGATCTATCCGACCTCAAAAAGCTTAAGCTTCCCTTTAATTATAAGGGATTCCCTATTCCATTTGGTGGAAGTACCTGCTCCATTGCCTTTAGTCCTGATGGGCAATTATTGGCAACTGGAATGATTGAGAGGGGTGATGGTAACACAGTCAAATTGTGGAACTGGCAGACCAAAGAACTGTGGAAAGATTTTTCTGGGCATAGTCATGCAACAAATGGCAGAATCTTTGACCTATCTTTTAGCCCGGATTGTTCTTTCCTAGCAAGTTGTAGTCAAGACGGTATCGTTAAGTTATGGGATATTAAATCGGGAGGAGAACTTCAACTTAATTCTCCTATTTCTAGACGTGGCATTCCAGTCCATGCAATTGCTTTTAGCCCCGATGGCAATTTTTTAGTGACTGGTGATGAAAATGGTGGAATTAAAATATGGAACCCTAGATCAGGTCAAGAGATAGAGACAGTTGGAATCAAAGGATGTACTGGTCAGGTTAAATCTATTGCTTTTAGCCCAAATAGCCAACTTTTAGTCAGTGGAGACACGACTGGAAGCATTAAGATATGGAACCTGAAAGATAGACGTGAAGTGAGGCACATTCAAGCGCACAAACTCCCTATTCAATCAATCAGTTTCAGTCCTGACGGAAAAACGCTCGCAAGTGGTAGTGATGACCACGACATCAAACTATGGGATGTTGAAACTGGCAATCAAGTTGCTACCCTCTCTGGACATAGTGATGTTGTCAATTCGGTAGCATTTAGCCATGATGGGAAAATGATTGCAAGTGGTAGTGATGACAGTAAGGAGGGTGTAAAAATCTGGCAAATAAGCTGAATTGATGAGAATTACGGTAGCAAGGGCAGCGATTCAACATATCGAAAATAATCATATCCCTGCGCGATCGCATCCTCAGCGCTTTAAAAACTGGTGGTATTCAAGCATTAGGACAAATGCTCAATCACCCCGCAGCCACATTTGCGATCGCAGCTTTGGAAGATTGGCAAAAAAGTAAAAATAGTTAAGCCAATAATATCACGTTCGCATCATTAATTATAATATCCGCTTAACCTCAAAGAGCCTCCGGCACCCCTCTTTTTAAGAACTACGGTGTACACACAAGTCGGAAAAACTTCATCCACCAAAGATTTGCGGTGCGTTACACTGGCGTGACAAAGGTAAATTGTGCAATCATGGCGATGCCTGCGCTGGTCACTAAGCTTTGTCGAAGTGCGGGCTACGCTAACGCATTTATGATTTTGGCGTACGCATTTATGATTTTGGCGTACGCATTTATGATTTTG
>CASBQC010000274.1 GCA_949127805.1 Nostocales cyanobacterium PMM_0081 | reverse complement strand
GGCTAATTGTCTTTTTTGTAATTCTTATCATTCATGCTGATTTTCCTGACTGATTCCACAGAGTTTCCACAGCTATTTTACAGGTTTTCCACAACTGTTTTACGGTTTCATCGGCTCTTGATGACGATCGCTTAATTTTTTAGTGTTAGGGATACTTGACTTCAAAGACTGAGTTTTTATGAATATATGTAACAAAAAAGAGGTTCAAAGCCTGATTATTTCGTAAATATTTAGTTTTAATCAACTGATTTGTAACATTTCGCAGCATTGACAAACCTACCCCCTCTTGGCGCACAATGATTCGGCTTGCTTTTGTAATCGGCAGTGCAGCTGTGTAAAATTACCCAGTTGTTGCCTTGTGATTATTGGTTAAGCATTGATAAGAGTGTGTTATTCACACCCTTGGCAACGTGTACTTTATTGATTAACCTCATAGGGGGGAAAATCTCATGAACGCAACGGTTAGTATATTTACAGAAATTCCGGAAACGCTCCACGAATCCCTCAAAACTTACTTAGAATCACATCCGGATTGGGATCAAAATCGAGTATTAACGGCGGCGCTGTCATTGTTTTTGCTGCAAAATGGAGAAAGCGATCGCCGCGCTGCACGCGTATATCTGGAAACTTTATTTCAAAATTGCTAAGTATAAATGGGGCGAAAGAATCACCAGAAACACCTAATATGCAACATCAAGAGCGATCGCTCTTGGTGCTGTTAACCACGCCCCGTCGGGTTTCTGCCTTAGTAAGAGTAGGGGATATGATACTCCAGCAGTGGATTTTAATTACAGCAAGATCCAAAAAAAATCAGTAGGGCAAATTGACCTTTGGGGAAAATACCCAAAAAAATCAAACCAACAAGCCAGCCGCCATTGAGGGCAGCTGGCTGCACTACGAAAAGCCGGTTAACGCTCGCATTACGACTGAAACGAATATTTATTAGATATAAAAATAAAACTCTCAATATGCACCCAAATTTAACCCTGGGAAATAGAGGTCATTTATACAAAAAGCGATGGCGCAAAGTGTCTGCTTGATCGCGATGGACAGCAGTCGTAGCAAGTCAACAAATTGAAACTAAATTTAGTTGTGTCACACTTAGCACATGTAAAAGCTAGACGCACCCAATTAAAACTTTAAATCAAGATTTCCAAAAACTGTCTGAGTGTACTTGTCTAGTAAATACATCAATGAGGTATCTTTGGGCGAAAGCTGTGTTCATTTAGCTTTTGATACCAAAGAAATTGATGCGTTTATGGACTATCAAAAGTCAAGAGTCAAAAAACTCTAGACTCTTGACTCAGGACTTGCTATCAGACTGCGGATGAGTAGGACATTCAAATTTATACCCTACGCCACGTACCGTCTGGATTAATGCTGGCTGACTAGCATCGACTTCAATCTTCTTGCGAATTTGACCGATATGCACATCTACAACGCGCTGGTCGCCGACATATTCATAATCCCATACCTCTTGGATGAGTTCGGCTCGTCGCCAAACTCGACCGGGATGGCTGGCTAAGAAATGCAACAAGTCAAATTCTAGAGCAGTTAAAAGTACTGGTTGGGTGTTAAGTGTTACCTCTCGGCGTACTGGATCAATCATTAGTTTTTCAAATACCAGGCGTTTTTGTTCTGCTGTGGTAACAACCCGCTGACGCCGCAAAATTGCTGCTACTCTGACTTCTAGTTCTCCTAAACCGAATGGTTTAGTGAGATAGTCATCAGCACCTTTAGCAAAGCCGCGAATCTTGTCAGCTTCATCGGTACGGCTAGTCAGCATGAGAACAAAAACACCGTTACGGCTTTGCATCTCTTGGCAGAGGTTAAACCCAATGACATCTGGTAAATTCACATCTAGAATCACCAAATCTGGGTTAAATTGCTCAAATAAAGCTATGGCAGTCTTACCGTCTTCGGCAGCCTCTACCTGATAGCTTTGCTTAATTAGAAAGCGTTGAATTAAATTACGAACCGCAGGGTCGTCATCAACTACAAGAACTTTGGCAGGAGCCATGACCATCACTTTACACAAAAAATCATAGGATTAACAAAGGTTGCCGCGTAAAAGCGTACTTTCACGGGGGTAATAACAATCTACAAGTCTAAGGTATTAATTGAGCGATCGCCCAAGTAATAGTGTAATCAGGATTTTGGACAATTAGAAGGGAATATTCTGCCGAGCGCCTGTGTTGTACGTAAGTACATATCTTTAACAAGTCAAGCTATTGTGTCCATTTAGCAGATGTTACCCGCATTCCGGACGATTTGGGTGCATAAGGAACACTTTCTGATTTTAGTTGCCCTTGTTTCTAAAACGCTTCAATTTGAAATCGATATGTAGCTGAATGCTACAAGCCATTTCCTTGACATTTTAAATAAAAACTCAAGGTATGGTGAGATGCTTTATCCAAAACATAAAAGTTAATTTTTTCATCAAGGATGCCAAATAGGTATTTTTCGCTTAAATTCAAGATTAGAGCTAGAACTGGTCAACGACATGAGGGGATACACTGAGTTATAATAATATGTTAAAGTTACTATAGTTAAATTTCTCAGGTCATTAAAGGCTAAGAGTGCTACTATCCTGGTAGGACATAACAATCGAGCCAAACGTAAGTTTCGACAATCGAGCCAAACGTAAGTTTCGACAATCGAGCCAAACGTAAGTTTCGACCGACATAAAACCTGAAGAACCGTTTCTCCTTCCAAAAAAAGGCTGCTGCCAACTAAGGCTATACGTAATAAACTCCCATGAGCGATCAAAATCCCTACGAAAAACTTGGGGTATCAGAAGATGCTAGCTTCGATGAAATTCAGGATGCTCGCAATCGCCTGTTGGAGCAATACAGTGGCGATACAAAGCGTGTAGAAATCATTAACGTGGCTTACGATGCGATTTTAATGGATCGCTTACGGATGCGCCAAGAAGGTAAAATCAAAGTACCCGAACGCATTCGGTTTCCTGAACGCCTCGTGCAAGTGCCTGCGAAAGAAAGTCCCACCAAGAGCGAACAACTATCAAGCGCTTGGCTGCAACGAATCATTGATAAACCAACGCCTCGAGATGTGTTGTTACCTGGAGCTTGGTATCTTGGGTTGAGTACTATTAGTGTGTTTTACCAAGCCGGGGGCGATCAGGTTTTACAGTTGGCATTGGTGCTAGGCGTTAGTATTGGTATTTATTTTCTCAATCGCAAAGAAGGCAAGTTTGGTCGAGCAGTTTTGTTGACTCTGCTCGGTTTAATAGTGGGTTTAATTGCTGGGGGACTAGTTGCTAGCTTAGTTTTGCCGCAAATTAGATTTATCATCAGTATGACGCCAAATCAGTTTTCTACTGTGCTGACGTTTATATTGTTGTGGTTGGTTAGCAGCTTTCTACGTTAAGCGTGCTTGCTATTTGATGCCTCGTGCAAAACGAAATCCACAGCCGCGCTCAAATCCTTGACAATTAAGTCGGGGTTGTATAGTGCCAATTGAGAG